>NZ_JACJFH010000254.1:0-931 GCF_014164495.1 Pseudoalteromonas sp. SG41-5
TCATTTATGCTGCCTGATTTAAGAGGGCGTGTACCCGTACATTTTGGGCAAGGCCCAGGATTACAACCTTACCCTATAGCGCGTCAGGCTGGCGTAGAAAAAGTGACGCTTCTACCACAGCAGATGCCAGCACACACCCATAGCTTGCAGGCAAATAATAATCGTGCAACTACATCTACAGCCATTGGTAATGTTTTGGCGAGAAGCCCTGCAACTGAGTCAACTTATATATCAGGCGCTGTCACGGGAGAAAGTCAGCAACTAAATGACGCTGCAGTTGAAACTGTGGGTGCTAATGAGCCGCATACTAATATGATGCCTTATTTGGCTATACATTTTATTATTTGCCTCAACGGCCTCTTCCCATCAAGAAATTAAAGGAGAAATATTATGGCTGAACCATTTATGGCTGAAATTAGAATATTTGGTCTTACGTATAGTCCTAGAGCTTGGGCTAAATGCGCAGGGCAAATACTCAGTATTTCACAATCTACAGCGCTATTTAGTTTGCTGGGAACTAATTTCGGTGGTGATGGACGAACAACATTTGGAGTCCCTGATTTACAAGGCAGAGCACCAATGCATGCGGGATCAGGGATAGGACTAACGACTCGGCCATTTTCTACCTTTGGTGGTGTTAGCCAAGTAGCGTTGGCCCCCATACAGCTACCTAAGCATGACCATGTTATTTCAGGTGTATTTCAAGCTGGTAATACTGACCAACCAAGTGATAATCAACTTGCAATAGACGTTGCCTCCTCAGGTGGTGCACTGCGATATACTGCGCCACTGGATAGTAATACAAGTGCTATGAGTAGCAGCAGTTTAGCATCGTCAGGTAAGAGTCAGCGGCATGAAAATATGCAACCTAGCTTAGCGTTAAACTTTTGCATTGCACTAGATGGAATTTATCCACCAAGAAATTGATGTG
>NZ_JACJFH010000255.1:0-919 GCF_014164495.1 Pseudoalteromonas sp. SG41-5
TGTAGTCTCGTGGGCAGGGCAAATCGAGCGCGCCATCATTAAGATTACTTAATTCACTTTCTGTATCACCTATCGTGGTCAAGGCAATTGTTCCGTCAGGTAACTGAGCTTGGGTGTAAAGTAATTTACTTGCTCCATCTGCTGCAGCCTCTGTCGCAATTACCTTTTGTACATTGCCCATCAAGATATTTTCGGCTTCTTCACGTTCAAACGCTGCATTGGTAATTTTAATATCCACACTTGCACTGCTCATTAACGTTACTGCTATTCCTGTAACTGCCACCACCATAATTAATGCAACAATTAAGACTACGCCTTGTTGCTTTGAGGCTAATTTTAAATACGCCATTGACTAGCCCCTATGTTATTTAAGCGGATCGTGGTGGTAAATAATGCGCGACGAAATTGATCATTAAACTCTAAAACACGTTGGTTGGCATCTTCACCTAATGTATATGTTTGATTCAGTTGATTTAAACTCGCATCAGGCTGCAGTGCCCGCACTAAAATAAACACTTGTACGGTTAAGATACCACGGCGATCTTCCCAATTAGCCGCGGTCATACTATTTACATCTCTATATGTATCCACTCGAGCGTCGGCATTAGTATCTAAACCGAATAAAAAGCGCATATTCTCGACTCCTTCCATTATAGTCTCTGTGACCATTCCTCCATTTGGGGTCAGTCGTTTGCGTCTCAAAACGGGAATTGTTAAATCTCTGCCGTTTAACTGGTAAGTTTGTTCGTCGATGTAATAGGCATGGTGACGATATCTCCAAACAGTCGCATTTGGATTATCTGGATTTGCAGGGCCTCGTGTAAATTCTCCCCACTCTTGCTCTGCAATAAAATAATAATTATCATTATTATTGTTATTACCTGCTGGGTCTATTTCCAACCCTTCTAAAAATTTAATC
>NZ_JACJFH010000256.1:0-914 GCF_014164495.1 Pseudoalteromonas sp. SG41-5
GAGCCCCAAGCCAACATGGGCTATAAAATTCGCTTACGTAACGGCCATATTATCACCGGACAGCTCGATCAAAACGGCTACGCCAACGTATCAGGCCCTGATTTTGAAAACGCCAAAGTCAGCTTTTTTGAACTCGCCGATCACGATTGGTCAGTAGGCAACATCACCTAAACGTAGACTTGCTCTGGCGATATTTATATTTAGGGATAAGGATATTTCAATGATACAACAACACACCGTCGCACAAGGCGAAACTCTGCTACGCATAGCACGCCAATATGGTTATAAAACCTCAACAGCATTATATAACCACCCCAGTAATGCCGAGTTTAAAGCACTACGGCCCGATCCTAATTTAATTTTTCCAGGTGATATCATCAATATTCCACCTAAAAAAGAAAAGTTTATGCCACTGCGCGCTAACAGTCTAAATACGTTTGTTGTAAAAAACGAAAAAGAATATTTTCGCCTGCAAATAATTCATGAAGATGGTGATGACATCACTGGCAAACGTATTGTACTCAACATAGGTAGCCAAACTATCGATACCGTATTGCAAAGTAATAGGCTTATCGAAATAGAACTTAATAATAACGACGCACTTACCGGCAGCGTCGATTTATACCTAAATGAAGGGGAAACCACGCCAACTAAAAGCTTTAACGTACAAATAGGTAACCTAGACCCTATAGATACACTTTCAGGTGTGCAAGGCAGGTGTAATATGTTGGGGTTTAATTGCGGTAAAGTTGATGGCGTTAATGGCACAAAAACCAAAGCCGGGGTGAAGGAATTTCAACAAGCGCAACAACTACAGGTAGACGGCATTGCAGGGCCGGTTACTAAAAGCCGTCTTGTTTATGTTTATGGAGCCTAAGTTATGAGCCAAGCAATGCCCATGGCAGTCAATAAAG
>NZ_JACJFH010000257.1:0-914 GCF_014164495.1 Pseudoalteromonas sp. SG41-5
GGCGAGTGGCTTGCCACCGCGATATTCAAAATTTGGTGTGGTATTTGTGCGTCAGCAAGCTCAACGCCTACGGGTGTTAAAGTTTGTCTCGGTGTTAAATTTACTTTGATGTTTAATTAATTACCTGTAGGCGAGTGGCTTGCCACCGCGATATTCAAAATTTGGTGTGGTATTTGTGCGTCAGCAAGCTCAACGCCTACGGTGTTAAAGTTTGCCTCGATGTTAAATCACTTGTAGGCGAGTGGCTTGCCACCGCGTTTTAAATGTGGCTCGGTGTTGGTGCGTCAGCAAGCTCAACGCCTACGGTGTTAAAGTTTGCCTCGATGTTAAATCACTTGTAGGCGAGTGGCTTGCCACCGCGTTTTAAATGTGGCTCGGTGTTTGTGCGTCAGCAAGCTCAACGCCTACGGTGTTAAGGTTTATCTCGGTGTTAAATCACTTGTAGGCGAGTGGCTTGCCACCGCGTTTTAAAATGTGGAGTGGTGTTTGTGCGTCAGTAAGCTTAACGCCTACGGGTGTTAAATTTTACTCTGGTGTTTAATTAATTACTTGTAGGCGAGTGGCTTGCCACCGCGTTTCAAAATGTGGTGTGGTGTTTTTGCGTCAGCAAGCTTAACGCCTACGGTGTTAAATTTTACTCTGGTGTTTAATTAATTACTTGTAGGCGAGTGGCTTGCCACCACGAACAGGCCTAAAGCCATTTCCTACGTTTTTACAATTTACCTTAGGCGAGAAGATAAAGATGTTAATAAACACGCGTCAGCAAGCTTAACGCCTACGGTGTTAAAGTTTACTCTGGTGTTTAATTAATTACTTGTAGGCGAGTGGCTTGCCACCGCGAACAGGCCTAAAGCCATTTCCTACGTTTTTACATTTTACCTTAGGCGAGAAGATAAAGATGTTAATAAACACGC
>NZ_JACJFH010000258.1:0-895 GCF_014164495.1 Pseudoalteromonas sp. SG41-5
ACCGCAACCGTCAGTGTAACTGATGGCAAAGCAACGGTAAGCCAAAGTGTTTTGGTTAATGTCATCGCGCCAACAACTGGTGACAACACTGCACCGACAGTTGATGCGATTGCTGATATCACTATTGAAGAAGGCGCTTCTGCAGCAGTAACGGTTGTTGCCTCTGATGCGCAAAACGACGCACTTACTTATACATGGAATGTCCCTGCAGGTCTTACATTAGTGGGCAGTGGTGCCAGTGTTAATCTTACGGCGGGCGCAGTCGATGCTGATACTAATTTGACAGTATCTGTGGCAGTAAGTGACGGCCAAGTTGCTACCACTCAAAGCTTTACTGTAACGGTAACTAACACCGATACAACGCCTCCTACAGGTGATACGTGGGATGCCAGTAAGGTATATGTTGGCGGCGATACTGTTGTTTATAACGGCGTAACATACAAAGCTAAATGGTGGACTCAAGGTAATCGTCCTGACTTAGGTGGCGTTTGGGAAGCAATTACGCAACCAACAGATGATACAGGTGCTCTGATTTGGCAGTCATCAGCAACTTACAATAGCGGTGACCAAGTTTCTTATGGTGGTAACAAATACCAAGCGAAGTGGTGGACTCAAGGAAATGAGCCAGGCGTAGCAGGTGTATGGAAATTACTTTAATTAGCCTATTAATCAAGCCTACTTTTAGGTAATAAATTAAAGTGTAATTTACTCACATAAAGCAGCTTTCGGGCTGCTTTTTTTTGTATTTCGAGTCAGATGCACCATACTGTACAAAGCGTCTATAATTTTACTAGGCTGTAGTTATTAAATACATTTACTTATTTTTGATATTGTTGAGTCCAATTAGTAGCGGCTGCGAAAAAACTCTGCAAGTAGGGGTGGTGTTACCTTGGCC
>NZ_JACJFH010000259.1:0-859 GCF_014164495.1 Pseudoalteromonas sp. SG41-5
GACAGTGAAAATGTGATTTTTTACGCCAGTGGTAAACATTATAACTACCATGTACCGACTAAAACACTCACTGAGCGACCAATTATTTACTCTAATGGCTTGTTTTTATTGCCAGATGGTAAAACCTTTTTAGCTGATAAAAAAAATAAATACTGGTTACATGACTTTAATGGCGATGTGATTAAGAAGGTTGATTTAGGCTTTAACACTCAATTTACTATGACGTATTTAAAAGTATCCCCTTTCGGCGATTATATTTATTTTGTATCGGAGGGGCTTGGGCCAGCGCAAAATTACTGGATTAATTTATCAGATCCGAGTAAGCGCATTATACTACCAAGGAAAGCAGGGACGTTTTTTTTCTCAGATAAAAAAAATAAGGTATTTTCGAAATACCTAAAAAAGACTAAAAAGCCAATTGGTACTGGTGGTTTTTTTTATGATGTGTACCTTGAGGAATATAACCTTATTACAAAAGAAAAAAAGTCCATACTAATTAAAGAGACCAACATTTGGGGTATGGGCAGTATACGTATTTTAGATGTGTTTAATATCAAGGATGAACAATGACAGAGCAATTGAATACAGGGCAATCTAGTTTTCCTAAAGCGTATTTACTCACGGGCTACGTTAATCGGGGGAAGCCAATCAGTAAGCTCACTCTGTTGTTTAATCGTGTGGTGGTGGCTGATAGTAATGAAGCGATACCAATACTATTAAGCAGTGATGAAGGCGCGGTGCTTGAGGCTGTTGATGACAAGCAGTTAACAACACGGACACCGTTTCATGCCCAAAAAACTACCCCGTTCATGCTTCGCATTGCTGCCTCTACGACCAATTTACACCGTACAATCAAGGA
>NZ_JACJFH010000025.1:0-54700 GCF_014164495.1 Pseudoalteromonas sp. SG41-5
GTAGTGAACTTTTATACCATTGGACGATGATTCAACTCCATCATTTCCCATCATTCTTTATACGTTAAATATTAGGGTGGTTATAATCGGAGTATTTAAGCACGGTGCTTAGGGACAACAGAGCGGGTCATTAGCTCAGTTGGTAGAGCAGTGGACTTTTAATCCATTGGTCGATGGTTCAAGTCCATCATGACCCACCATTCTTTATTCGTTGAATAATAGGGTGGTTTATAATCGGCGGATCTACGCAGCGTGCTTAGGCAAATCAGAGCGGGTCATTAGCTCAGTTGGTAGAGCAGTGGACTTTTAATCCATTGGTCGATGGTTCAAGTCCATCATGACCCACCATTCTTTATTCGTAGAATAGTAGAGTGGTTATAATCGGCGGATTTACGCAGCGTGCTTAGGCACATCAGAGCGGGTCATTAGCTCAGTTGGTAGAGCAGTGGACTTTTAATCCATTGGTCGATGGTTCAAGTCCATCATGACCCACCATTCTGGTTTATTCAATTTCAGTTTATCTGACTCCCAGTTAGTAAATTCATATCGCTTCATATAAAAAGCAAAAAACACTTACATAATCATCGTCAAGCTAAATATAATTGCGTTAATCAAATTGCTTTACTCACCATTACTGTTATTTAGTTTTATATTCTCGTATAATCCGCCCCATAATTGCACTGTAGATTAAGTGGTCGAGAAATGAATTTAGCTCAAACTATTATGCCTGAAGGTTATATCTTTCCTCCTAAACCAGCTCCATTGAATAATGATGAGCAGGCGCAATACAAAGCACGTATCAAACAATTATTGATTGATAAAAATGCCGTATTGGTTGCCCATTATTATACTGATCCTGAAATTCAAGCGCTTGCAGAAGAAACCGGTGGTTGTGTTGCTGATTCGCTAGAAATGGCTCGCTTTGGTGCTAAGCACGATGCCGACATGATTATCGTTGCCGGTGTACGTTTTATGGGTGAAACAGCAAAAATACTGACACCGAATAAAACCGTGGTTATGCCAACACTAGAAGCAACCTGTTCGCTTGATATTGGTTGCCCAATTGATGAGTTCTCTGCGTTTTGTGATCAGCACCCTGATCGTAAAGTAGTTGTATACGCAAATACATCAACTGCCGTTAAAGCTCGCGCTGATTGGATTGTTACCTCATCGTGTGCCCTTGAGATTGTTGAGCACCTAGATGAAATGGGTGAAAAAATCATTTGGGGCCCAGATAAACATTTAGGTGCCTATATTCAAAAGAATACTGGCGCTGATATGATCATGTGGAATGGCGCATGTATCGTGCATGACGAATTTAAAACCAAAGCGTTAAAAGACATGAAAGCGCTGTACCCTGATGCTGGCGTTTTGGTTCATCCAGAATCACCAGCAGAGATTGTAGCGTTAGCTGATGCAGTAGGTTCAACCAGTCAATTGATCAAAGCGGCACAAACGATGAACAATCAAAAGTTTATTGTAGCTACAGATCGCGGCATTTTTTATAAAATGCAGCAGTTATGCCCAGATAAAGAATTTGTTGCCGCACCAACGGCTGGCGAAGGCGCAACCTGTAAGAGTTGTGCGCACTGCCCGTGGATGGCAATGAACGGCCTCAAAGCGATTGAGGAAGCGTTATTAGATGCAACTGGCAAAGAAGTGTTTGTAGATATGGACCTTCGTGAAGGCGCACTCAAGTCGCTTAATCGGATGCTCGACTTCTCAGCGTCACTCCAACGCTAAACCAAGTTATAAAGATAAGGCCGCTGATACTGCTATCAGCGGCCTTTTTTGTTTGTTTACTAGGCAGTTAACAGGCAAAAGGGAAAAACACCTTGCACCGCCGCGTGCTATTTCATACTATTACGCCGCGTTATACATTAACGCCTGCGGTGAGGTGGCTGAGTGGCTGAAGGCGCACGCCTGGAAAGTGTGTTTAGGTTAATCCCTAACGAGGGTTCGAATCCCTCCCTCACCGCCATTATTCTATATTAGGACGCCTCATGGCGTCCTTTTTTGTGCCTGCATCAATACGAACTTTTTCAGCCCTTGATATCAAGGTTATTAACAATATAATTATTTTAGTCTGTAAATAGCTCATTAATTCAATTGCTATAAAGTAAAACTAATTATTCAAGTTTAGTCCAATATCTCCCACTACTATAAAATTATTAACACGTTGATTTTATATTTTTCAGTTAGTTTTTATTTACTAAGTAGCTAATTTATAAAGTAAATGCTTATTCAAGAAGAGTGCAGTTTATAATGTATGAATAAAAAGCAGCCAAACGGATAGCGTGTAATAATTATGCTTTGTTGTTATCTTAAATGGATTGTCCAGTAATCTTTTTGATAATAATTATCATTGCAATTGATTTTTGCGTTGCCATTACTGGTAAGTACCTTTATTATATTGCCCTTAATTTATATTACAATAATATTGATGGGTTGGTTTATGCTTTTTTGTCGTTTTTTAAAAGCTACGTTTATATTCCCTAAGCGGTTCTTTGTTTTTTCTTGTTTAAGTCTTTTGTTATTAAGTGGTTGTGTATCTGTACCGGAACAATCGAAGCCTTGGGCTGATGGCGTTACAGTCGGTAAGCTCGATAATGGTTTAACTTATTATTTGTATGACAGCGAAGAACAAACAGATCCTTTTAATATCCGTTTAATTGTTAATGCTGGCTCCGTTGATGAGGCAACGCCAAGCGGCGTTGCTCATATGGTTGAACATATGGTATTTCGTACCACAAAATCACACCCAGAATCCCTTCATCAGTATTTTAATACTTTAGGTTGGTCAACGGGCAAGCAGGTCAATGCTGTTACTCGTGAATCATTAACCCAGTTCATGATCCGTACGCGTGTTAATGATGCACTTGATTTATCACAATCTTTGGCGCTAATGGCTGATATTGCCTTTGGTGCGCAATTTAAAGAGCAAGATTGGCAAAAAGAGCAAAGCATTATTTTAGAAGAGTGGCGTCGCGGTGAAAATGTTGCTAAGCGTGTTAGCCGACTTAAAAAAGAGCAGGTTAGACATGGCTCTCGTTATGTGAGCAGGCCGGCTATAGGTACAAGAGAAAGTATTTTAGCAACGACGGCAGCTGATATTGCTCAGTTTTATAAAACGTTTTATGTACCGAGTAATATGTCGTTGGTTATTTCTGGCAATATAGACAAAAAACAAGCAATTGAAGCACTTAATAAATATTTTGCACCGCAAAATAACACGCCTAAGCCGAATAGAGACTACGTTGAGTTACCATTAAAAAAACAATTTCATATTGGTAGTATTCAAGATCCACAAGGAAGCTCTACTGCAACCGTTCTCGGTTTTAGAAGTAAACTTGCTGAGCCGAGTTCTCTTGCCGCTGAAGAAGACCGCTTAGTTCGCTATTTTTTACGTAAAATGATCCGTGATCAAGTTATCCGTGACCGTAAATTTTATGATCAACGTAAAGTCAGTTTACATTTAAAACAACCAACCAATGAGCGAATTATTGCTGCTTTTGTGTCACGTTCAAAAAACCACCACCAAGGTCTCAAGGACATCTGGACAGAGCGCCGTCGTTTATTAAGCTTTGGATTGGATGAGCTTGAGTTACAAGCACATAAAGAAAAAGCCCGAGCGATACTGCAACGCCAACTAGGTAAAGGAGAAGACAGCCGCGATTATAATGGCTGGGAAGATAAAATCACCAATGCTGTGACCAGTAATAAAATACTGCTCAATAGTCGTGACAAAGCACGTTTTCAACTTGATTTACTTAATAAAATTACAATTGAACGTTTAAATATTCGTCTTAAAGAATTGCTAAACGCGGGCGATCAATTTTTGTATTTACAATTTCCCGGTGATGTTGAAAAGTATCAATTATCATTAACACAAGTCAAAGCGATACAAGCGTTAACAGCTAAAGACCTTGCTCCACCTGTCGCTTATACAGCGCCTAAAAAGGAACCAAAGCCTGTACTGCCGTCAGTAAATTTGCCAGATATGAGCAAATTTGTTGCGGGTCACATCATTAGTAAACAACAAATTGCAGCCAGTGGTGATGCGCCTGAGATCACTGTTTGGCAATTAGATAATAATGATGAAGTTGTTTGGTTAAATAAACCAACCGCAAAAAACCAACTTTATATCAATATTACGACAGCAGCAGGTTATGATAATCAACAGCAATCACCTAGCTTAAGTCAGCTTGCAGTGCAATTGTGGCAACAAACACCGCCTAAAGGGTTTACTGAACAACAGTGGCAGCAATTACCCAAGTGGTCTTGGGTGTATAAAGCTGATCAACTAAGTATTGGTGCCGTTGTTGAAGAACACGAGTTTACTGATTTATTGAAAACTTACCGCTTACACATTGAGCAAGGCCAACTTGACTCACAAGGCTTTGCTGACACTAAGCAGGAACTTATAAAGTTTTACGATAAACAAGCTAAGCCAAATACATCACTGAAAAAGATCATTTCTCAAGCTCGTTTTTCAGCAGATGATTTAGCTGATACTGCCAGTGATAATATTGAGGGCTTAACTAAGGCATCATTAGAGTCGATAGCGAAAGATGTTTTATTGCAACCAGTAACGATATATATTTTAGGAAAACAACCCGCTAACAGTGATGAGCTGTTAACTCATTTATTAGCATCTATTAAGCGAACTCCTGCACTAACATCCAAACCAGTCATACAGCAAAGTGGCATTAAGCAGCTAGAGGTTAATTATTATAATGAACCTAAAAGTAAAGTTATGCGAGAAGGCTTTACTTCGTTTACGTGGACTCCTGAAAACGCTTTTTTAGTGGCAACCTTATCAGAGGTGACACGTCAACAATTAAAACAGCGTTTAAGGTATGAATTATCAGGTATATATAATATTGATTTTTCGATGAAATTAGATCAATTTACGAATCAGGTGCAACTATCGTTATCATTTATTTGTGCACCAAATAGACGTGAAGAGCTAATAGCAGCGACAGATAATGTACTTGCGACTATGCCAGAGATTTTAAAAACACTTGATTTAATTAAGCTAAAGCAAAACCTTGTATATGCCGAAAAGCAACGTTTAAAGCAACCATCTACATGGTTAAAGCGTTTGGAACTGAGTATGCAAAGTTATGATGATGCGCGGTATTTAGCTCATATAAATAGTTTACCTAGTTTAGTAACGAATATGAGTTTGTCATCTATTGCGGGGCAAATTTTGCCATTACAAAATCAAGTTACGCTTGTAACAAAACCAATTGAAGAAACTAAATAACTCATTTTAAATACATTATAAGGATTCGATATGTTTGCAAAACACTTAGTGGCAGCTTTAATAGCCTGCTCAATGTTTTTTACTGTACACGCGGCGCAAAACCAGTTTGGTGAAACTGTTAATTCAGATGACGTTATCAAAGTATCAACTGTATTAGCAACGCCAGATAGTTATGTTGATAAGCAAATCGTTATCAAAGGAATTGTTACCAATGTGTGTAGCAAAAGAGGCTGTTGGATGACGGTACAATCTGATCAGCGCTTTCAAGAACTTTTTGTAAAAGTTCGTGATGGTGAGATGGTTTTTCCGATGAGCGCACGTGGCAAAGATGCTTTAATAAAAGGAAAGCTCACAAGCCATCCGTTATCTCTTGAGCAAAGTAAAAGTTATTTAGCTGATGAAGCTAAAAAACAAGGCAAAGCGTTTGATCCTGAATCAGTCACGGCGGCGGTTAACTTTTATCAATTAACACCATCAGGGGTAACCATTCTTGACTAGAAAGCAGTCTTTTAGCTGGTTTAAGTTAAACCGTACATTGCACCGAGACATTGGCTATTTTTGTATCGGTTTAACTATTATTTTTGCGGTTTCAGGTATTGCAGTTAATCATATTGACGACTGGAATCCTAACTATGCGGTTGAGCGTTCAGAGTATAGTTTGCCTAAGCAACCCTGGTTAGAAATGAATGATGAGGCAATTAATAAAGCCGTAATAAAAGCTGTTGATACCAGTAAAGGTTTTAAAAGTAGTTACTGGAGTTCGGCGCAAGAATACCGAGTATTTTTAAAAGATGGCTCAAACCTGACTTTAAATATACCTACGTCATCATTGGTGTTTGAAGAAATATCACCGCGATATGTATTGCAAGCATTTAATCGTTTGCATTTAAACGAAAGCCATAAAGCATGGGTGATTTTCTCTGATATTTACGCTGTATTATTATTATTTTTAGCGGTGTCGGCGTTATTTATGGTGAAAGGTAAAAATAGTCCGTGGCGCAAAAAATCGATCTACTTGGTCGCAGGAATTACATTACCAGCACTATTTATATTTTTATAAAAAGCAGTGCAGTTATGGTGTTTAAAATAATAAATAAACTGCACAGCAATCTAAAATGACAATTTAAAAGCTTAAAAATCGAACTTTTGCAATCACGATAGTGAATACTAATTATTTACATTGGTGTGTCGTTGTTTGTTTTCAATAAGGATTGAGTCAATAAATGAATGTATTATTTAAAAGTTTGCCTATAGCAGCTGCGCTTATAATGGCTGGCTGTGGAGGAGGTAGCGATAGTGATGAGGCTCCCACTTTTGCCAATGAAACACAAACGGTTGTGCTCAAAGAGGATACTGCTTATACCGATCAAGTCGCTGTGACAAATGCCAGTGATGATATTCGCTATATTTTAGGTTCTGCAGCAAACCATGGCGCGGTAAAAATTAATAATAATGGCGAGTATACTTATACGCCCGATGAGAATTATTTTGGTGCAGACAGTATTAACATCACTGCAACAAATGGCTCAAAAAGTAGCCGTGTTGTTATTAACTTTACAGTTGAAAATGTTAATGATATTCCGCAGTTGTTGTCAACGAGCGTTGCCGTTACATCATCGACAACCACTGAAGGTCAGATTGAATTTTACGATCCAGATGGCGACTCAGTGACAGTCAAAGTGCTAAAGGCGCCAGAAGAAGGAACGCTAGTACTGAATGAAAATACGGGCGAGTTTATTTATACCGCACCGACACTCAACAGTATTTCTGGTAGTTTTACCATCAGTTATACAGATGGCCGTATTGAAACGCCATTGACTGCTGTTATTAATCTTATTCCTTCGTATGTTACTAACCAAGACAAGCATAATTATTATTATAGTTCTTCTAAGTCACACCTTAAGCAAGCTCAGGTAATTGCAAACACCATCAATGATGATCTAATACTTAATGACATTCGAGAGGCATTATCAATTAGTTATACTGTTGCGGGGTTTGAAGAAACAGGCCAAGAGTTTATTGATAAAATGTCCGATGAGTTTGTTCGTTCACAAGCTTATAAAGCGTTAGCTGATAAGTATATTGAATTGGGCTTAATGGATAAAGCATACCCTTATTTAATGACCAGCTTTAGCTTAGCCAATAGTTCGCTTGCAAACAAGGGGGTTGCCAATATTACCAGTAAAGATACATCGTTTTTTTATACGTTGACGAAAGGCTTTATCAATGCGAATTATGTGAGTGAAGCAGTTACTGTACTCAATAAATTGAAAGAGTATGCACTTGTAGTGCGTGAAGATACATATACAAGTTCTTATGGTTATTATCTTAACGGTGCGTATTCAGCAACTAGCCAGTTGTTAGATAACTACTTGGCTAAACCGACATCTGAAAACCGCGAACAAGCCTCCTTGATACTGGATAATTACATTGAGTTAATTGAGTTGACCCCGCCTTACATTCAAAAAAGGGGTGTTTATAAAGATGAAAAGCAAAATCAATTTAATGCATTACATATTGCTCGAGCGACTCAGCTTGCCTACCAATTAGGAAAAATAGACTTAGCTAAACAACTTTTAAATAAAGGGCTTAGTTACTATGGAATTGTTGGCCTCGATAACGCTTATCCTTATACAGCCTCGCCTTATTCAGAAGCAACGGTCGGCAGTTATACTTACCCTTTAACTTCTTTATCGGGTTTAATTGTGGCGCTGTACGGTGAACAAGAGACGAACCCTGTTTACGCTAAACTCACTAAATCAACAGATATTGATAATGCCAAAGCGGCTGAATTAAAATATATTGTTTTAACAAAACTATTGAATGGTTTTAGTGTTGATGATGCTTTTGCACCGCTCGATAAACTCTATCAAGATAACGCAGACACAAGAGATTATGTAAGCTTAATTTTAGACGCTGATACTGGTTTGATGACACTACTGAATAATTTGGGTGAAACTCAGCTGGCGCTTAAATTAGTAGATAAAGCTAACACTTTAATCAGTAATGATGAGTATATTCTCCAGCAACTTACTAGTTATATTAGTGGTTATAAAGGCTGTACACTCATAACTAAGCATGTTGCTAATTTAGGTGGTGATGTAGCAGCACAGATCCAGTTTTGTAGTGATTTGGTATTCAATAAGCTTCTTTCAGAAACTAAAAATACACAGTCTCATATCTCAGCGCTCAATGATTTATTAAAAACCCACATATTCGCCAACGATAAAACAGATACCAGTAGAGTAACAAATTCATTAAATGCAGAAATTGCTCGTTTATTTGAGGGTGAAAATACTGAAATAAAAGATCAATTTAAATTTCTATATGAGTACTTAGGCTCTTACATCCAATTAGGCGAGTTAGCACCAGCACAAGAGCAAATCAAACGCTCTTTAGCGATATATAAACAACATGCAGATACCTTAACGGCAAGCGACCGAATGGTTATCTTAAAATCTATTAATACTTACCTTATTAATAACCAGATAGATAGCTCTTTGAGCTTTGTTGCACAGCTGTCGATTAGTGTCGCTAATATTCCTGACTATCAAGCACAGCGAGCACACGTTATTGAAGTAGCTACTGAAATCGTTAACTCTATTGTTGATACAACACTGCAATCTTCAGATAAAGAAATACAGGATGCAGGAGAAGAAATGGTTTTTGCTTTAACTATGTTAAACGCATATGACAAAGCATTACAAGTGGTTAACTCATCTGCTTTTGCAGAAGCTGATCGCATGGAATTAAATGCACAAAGAGCACTGTTGATCGCCCAAAAAGATGATTTTTTAGGGAGCCAAGTGGCAAGTGTCGATACCGATTATGATGGTAGACCTAACTTTTTCTTACCAGGGGTTTCGCAAAGTGAAATTGATGAGTCTGGTTTGGTGGCTGATGACGACGCAGATAGCGATGGTATACCAGACAATCAAGACATAACACCCATTGGGAATTAATAGGATGAAACAAATGCAACACATGCAAACACCGTGTCTATTGACGTGTTTACTCTTTGTTACTGCATTACCCAATGCTTATGGGAATGAAGTAAAAGAGCAGAGTAATCAAACAGAAAAACAGCACTGCGAAACAAAAGATTGTGCAAACCTTGAGCACATTCAGGTTAATGGCCAGTTTATTGGTATTGAAGTGCCCGAAGTGATTGGCCGCGCATATTTAAATAGAGATTTTATTAATGCGACTCCTAAAGGAAACGGCGATATTAATGAACTAATTTCTCTTTTGCCTGGTGTGCAATTAAGTGATGAAGCGATGAGTATTGATAGTCTTGCGGAAATTACCGCACCTGAGATCTCAATTTCAGGTGCTCAGCCGTGGCAAACAGGGTTTAGTTTAGATGGCATGAACTACAATAATCGTGTTGATCCTGCAACCAGCTCACGGCTTACGGCCAGTGCAAATGATGTATCTGGTGGTGTGCAAACGATGAATGTAAACAGCGATATTGTTGATTCAATAACGGTGTACGATCACAACATTCCCGCCGAGTATGGGGATTTTTCCGGTGGCATTGTTGATGTAAAAACAAAGTCCCCCTTTTTAACTGGCGACTCGGGCAGTATTGCGTATCGTACAAATCAAAGTGACTGGGGGCAATACCACGTTATCCAAGGTGATGAGGAAAGAGTTAGCGAGACGGCGGGTGCGTTAGAGCCACCCAGTTATACAAAAGAAAACCTAGATTTATCATTACAAAAACGCTTTAACAAACACCACGGTGTTTTATTCAGCGTTAATTATATGCAAAGTGAAATATCGGATTTGTCATTACAAACTATGCAAACGCAAAAGCGTACAAATATAAATTCGTTAATTAAATACAGCTATCGTGATGGCTGGATAGATAAGCTTGATTTAACTGCAATGTATTCACCGTATCAAAGTGATGCTTATTTAAAAGATGTTGCTGCAAGTGATTATAAACTTGAAGGTGGCAATATGGGACTTATTGCAAATTTTGCTAATGACACTAAGTTTGGATATTGGGATACAAAAATTAACTACAGTCGATCAGACAGTAGCCGAGAAGGGCCCGAGCATTACTTTAGTTGGCTACAAATTAAAGGAAAAGAGTGGGGACAGTTAGCCGATCAGGGAGATGATATTCGGTTATCGCAAGAGGGCGGTTATGGTAATTTGGACACAGTGCAAGATACTATCAATATTAAATCATCGTTAGATGTCCCTCGTTTTGAATGGTTAAGTATGGAGCATGATATTAAGCTCGGAGGTGAATACACTTCGCAGTCAGTAAAACGCGATCGTGATCAAGACAGCTATAATTACAATGCCCCTCAATATATTTTTAATCCTAACAATCCACTGGATTGTAACGGCTACACACTTGATTGTGTACAAGAGCAGTACCGCGTTGACTTAACCACCTTAGCTGAGCAATTTGGGGGGACATTTAATTTTAATGATCCCGAGCAATCATTAGCATATGCTGAGAACACTCTCGTTGCAGCGCAATATTTTTCATCACGTCAGGTAACGCCGCAAGAACATATTGATGTGTCGTTATCTCGTCAATCTCTGTTTATCACCGATAGTTTAAAGTGGTGGCGGTTATCGCTAAATCTAGGTTTGCGTTATGATTATGATGACTTTTTAAAAAATCACAATATAGCTCCACGCTTATCAGTGGGTTACGATATTTTTGATGATGGCAACACATTGCTCACGGCGGGTGCAAACCGTTATTATGATGCTAGTTTGATGAGTTATAAAATTCGTGAACAGCAACGTTTTTCTTATCGGGAATATCGTCCTATTCGTGATTCACGTTTGCAAGGCTGGCAGCCATCGGCTTATACCGGTGAGTTTAAATACCAGTTTGATGAGCTTGATACACCCTATGATGATGAAATTGCTTTAGGCCTTAAACACGCAACACAAAGCTTTGGTAATTTTTCGGTTAAGTATGTAAGGCGACTTAAAAAACAACAGTTTTCACGTGTTAGATCAGATGAAGTCAGTGAAGATGGTTATAAATACATCCGAATGACCAATAATGGCACAGGCTCAAGTAAACGTTACTCAATAGCCTGGGATGCGCGCTTTGCTGGGCACTCGTTATGGGCGAATGTTAGCTATAGTGAAAATAAAGCGTCGAACCTTAGTTACGATGCCGATGCAGATAATACTCCGCTTGAAGAATTAGTTTATTATCAAGAGGGGGACGAAGGACGAGCGGTAAGTTTAAGTCAGCTACAAATGTTGAAAACAAACTTTGCCAGCCCCGTGATTGCAAATATAGGTTGGAATGTCGATTGGCTAGATAGCTTAAGTACAGGTTTAAGCGCGACCTACAAAGGTGCTTATGATAATGCAGTAAAAACAACTAGGCTCGAATCATATGGTTTAACGCAAGAGTGCAGTACCTGCGCTATTGAAACTGTTTATCTATCCGTGTATGAAAAGCGTGAGATTGAAGCACGTATTATGGTTGGCTTAAATTTACGCTTTAATTATGAGTTTGTTAAAGGTCAAAATGTTGAGTTAAGAGCCGATATTACTAATTTATTTAATGCACGTACCAACACAGTGACCGAAGGGTTCTCAGGCGTTGAGCCTGGTCGAATGTATTGGTTAGGCGCAAGCTATAATTTTTAGTAAGCTTATTACCTCTAAGTGCAGTTTTATAAAAGGACGTTTTGACGTCCTTTTACCGTTTTATAGGTATTTACAAGCTATTTTATAAAGGGACTAAAGTGGCTAATTGCAACCGAAATTGTTATGTTATAGGTAACATTTAAAATAAATTATCTGTAATGAAAAAAAGTAAACGTTCCTCTTTGCAGGATATAGCCGATGCTGTAGGTATGACTAAAATGACGGTAAGTCGTTATTTAAAAAGTCCTACAAAAGTATCTGAGGCTACGCGCAGTAAAATCAGTGCAGCGATTGATTTACTTGGTTATATACCTAATAAAGCCCCCGATTTATTGTCAAATGCGAAAAGCTTTTCTATTGGTGTGCTGGTTCCATCATTGACTAACCAAGTGTTTGCACAAGTGATCCGAGGAATTGAAGAAATAACTGAACCGGCAGGTTATCAAACCATGCTCGCGCATTATGGTTATAGCCCAGAGATTGAAGAGAAAAGGGTGGAGTATTTATTGTCTTATCATGTCGATGGATTAATTTTATCTGAGACAATTCACACCGAACGAACACGGCAAATGATAAAAATGGCAGGTATTCCAGTTGTTGAAATAATGGATATTAACCATCCACCCATTCAGTATTCAATTGGCTTTGATAATATTAAAGCGGCCTTTGATATGACCAGCGCTCTTATAGATAAAGGCTATAAACATATTGTTTATTTAGGTGCCAGGCTCGATATGAGAACCAAACTGAAACTGCAAGGTTATACCGCTGCGATGACTAAAAGGGGATTGACGCCACAAAGTATCATGACAGATAAACCATCGTCGTATAGTTTAGGTGCCAAGCTTATAGTGAAAACACTCAAGGATTACCCTGATACAGACTGTGTTTTTTGTACCAATGATGACTTGGCGATTGGTGCGATTTTCGAGTGTCAAAAAAGTAATATAGCAGTACCAGAGCAAATGGCTATTGTTGGCTTTCATGGTCACGATGTCGGTCAATCTATGGTGCCGCAACTTGCCAGTGTAATAACGCCACGTCAACGGATTGGTAATCTTGCTGGTGAAACGTTACTAAGTGCGATTGATAACAAGCTTGATATTATAGCTAAAGACCGGGTTTTTGATGTGGGTTATAAAATTAATTTAGGCGAAAGTGCTTAGTATTAAAAAATGCTCAAGCGAATATAGCTTGAGCATTTAGTCGCTATAGAAACAGCGAGATCAATATTGCGACTATCGCGCCACATGTACCAATAATTGTTTCCATCACCGTCCACGTTTTAAGAGTTTGCATTTCAGTTAGACCAAGATAGCGACTTGCCAGCCAAAACCCCGAGTCATTAACATGAGAAAGCACGATAGAGCCACCACCTATCGCAATCGTAATTGCAGCAAGTTGCGCGCCACTGAGCCCAAGAGGCGCTAACATTGGGGTAATTAAGCCACATGCTGTTAGCATAGCAACGGTTGCAGAACCTTGAATTACTCTAACTGCCGCGGATAAAATAAACGCTAAAATAACAATGGGTAAACCTGAACCTGCAAGATAATTACCCAATGCATCACCGACACCAGAATCAATTAATACTTGTTTGAACACACCACCAGCACCGGTTACAAGAATAATGACTCCCGCGGGTTGCAGCGCACTACCGCAGATCTCCATTATTCGGCTATTAGGCACACCTCGTCTGGCACCCAGAAGATAAAAAGCCATTAAGCAAGCGGTTAAAATGGCAGTAAAAGGATGACCAATAAATGCAAGCCAATGTGCGATGTTCGAGTCGTTTTGCACAAACCGGCCACCTAAGGTGTTTAAGCTGATCATAAGCAAAGGTAGGGCAATTAAACCAAGGGCAAGAGCGAAGCTAGGAGTGCCTTTACCTTCTCTTGTTTCGTTCTCTGTTTGAGCATGAGCGGGCAGTTCAACATGAATAGATTTTGAGATAAACGCTCCCCAGATAGGGCCGCCAAGTAGCATCGCGGGAATACCTGCAAGTAAGCCAAACAAAATCATATAGCCATAGTCAGCCCCTAATTCAGAAGCCACTAAAATAGGGCCCGGCGCGGGAATTAAAAATGCTTGGCAAGATGCTATTCCTGCTAGTAAACCAATGCCAATTTTAATTACACTGCCGCCGCCTTTTCTGACCACCGCAAAAACAATCCCAATTAAAAGCACCACAGCAACATCAAAAAATAATGGTAAAGCACAAATGAAACCAGTAAAAGTCAGTGCCCAATTGGCATTTTTATCACCAAACCTGTGTAAAAGAGTATGTGCAATGCGATCCAGTGCACCCGTTTCTTCCATAACCTTGCCAAACATAGCACCTAAGGCAACCACTACAGCTACAAAGCCGAGTGTCCCAGCCATGCCTTTTTCAATTGTTTTTGTGATCATTTCAGGGCTCATGCCTGAGCACAATCCTGCGATCATCGAGACTAATATCAAAGATACAACGGCATGAAGCCTTACTTTCATTACGAGAAAAAGTAATAAAAAGATAGAGCCTACTGCAGTTAAAATTAAAGATAAATCTGACATATACTTCCTACTAATACGATCTTAATCATTTTTCGGTTAATTGTGTTTAACTTCACATAATTAATTGTTACGGGTAACATACTACCTGTAACTTAAAATAATAAATACATTGAACAGCAATGAATTTAAAATTAAATAGAGGTTAATCAAGTGAGCCAAACAAAAACTGGGCGTATATTTATTATTATGGGCGTATCAAGCACTGGCAAATCAAGTGTTGGCTCAGCATTAGCAAAAAAAATGAACGTTAAGTTTATTGATGGTGATGACCTGCATCCAAAAGCAAATATATTAAAAATGTCTGCTGGGGAGCCACTTAATGATAATGATAGAACGCCGTGGTTAGAAAGAATTCGTGATGCTGCTTTTAGTATTGAAAAGAAAAATGAAGTCGCAGTGATAGTTTGCTCTGCCTTGAAGCAAAAATACCGTCAGCAAATATGTGATGGCAATGTGGGAATTACGTTTTTACACCTTCATGGTGAGTTTGAACTAGTGAAAAAAAGAATGCACGATAGAACTGGGCACTTTATGCCAGTTGAATTGTTAAAAAGCCAATTTGATACGCTTGAAATGCCGGATGAAAACAATGTTATTACTATCGATATAGACCAACCATTTGCAGACGTCGTTGAAAGTTGTTTTAAAGCGACCTTGAAATAAACCTATAAAGTGCTTCTTTCAGAGGGGGTGTGAGTAATAAAAGTCGCAGGAAACCAAGTAACCTGCGACTGATACATATTTAATTAGTAACGCTTTTTAGGTGCTTTTAGTTGTGAATCAAATTCATCAGGAAATAAAATTGTGCCGTCGTCTTCTTCAGTTGGAAAAACGGCGATAAGTAAGTCATCTTGTTCAAGACCGGGTGTCCATCGGGTTGTCCAATCTTTCAATGGAATTGCTTTAGCTGTGCAATTTTCCCACTCACCGGTAGCCCATGCCTCGGCATAAATACGTTCAGGCCATACCGGTACACAATCATCATCTTCGTTGGCGAGCATAACACAGCCATCGTCGTCATTTAATATCCACACTTGTTTGAACTCTTGGACGGTCTCAAACATAAAAGCCAATCTTTTTTTGGCTCCTAAATTTAAGATTGTCTCGAATTTTTCAGATGCGGTTGCAGTTGCATTACTCATTAATAGACTCTCTCTAGAATGGCTTAGGTATAGTATATTTACTAATATGACAAAATGTCGGTTAGTTAAAAATTAATTACACATTGCGTGGTATAAATCGTCGGCGAGTTGGCTTAGATCTTGTTCGCAGCGGTTAGTCAGTGCATAGGTTCGCAAGCCGTAAAGGCCCATTGCTAAAAAACGAGCTAGATGCTCAGCTGTGCGTGTGTTTGGTATTTCACCTGCTTTTATCGCGCGCTCAAATTGTTCGGCGAGGGCGTTTTCGTAAGCGTTTAAATTTGTCATCAGTACGTGGCTGATCTGTGAATCTTGCCCTTCAACTTCACTAATACTTTTAGTCAGTAAACATACTTTCATCGCATCACCACTGATACACTCGTTGACTATTGAGTCTAAGTATTGGCGTAGGCTTGGTAAAACGGGTTTATGTTGACAAAAAAGTGACGTAAATTGCTGATTTCGATCAGCCTGATATTGCTCAATAGCCGCTAAAAAAATACCTTTTTTGTTGCCAAACGCAGCATATAAAGATCCCGGATGAAGCGCTGTAACTTGCGTTAATTTTTGCATACTCGTTTTAGCATAACCGTGTTGCATAAAAGCCAGCATCGCTTGGCGAAGTACAAATTCACGGTCAAATTCGGCTATTCTCATAGGGCGCTCTGTTGCATTCTATTTGACTTATAAGGTGTATGTGGGGTTAGTTTACTTAATCTTGAACAAATATTCAAAAATAGACTTGAATGTTTTATTGTTCGCCCTTATCTTGAATGTACACTCAAGATAAGGATTGATAAGAATGACCACTGATCTACTGCAACCGTTTAAGCTTAATGACACGATTGAATTACAAAACCGTATACTTATGGCACCGCTAACGCGTTGTATGGCTGACGATAACTTAGTGCCAACCCAAGCGATGGTTGATTACTACGCACGCCGTGCTGAAGCCGGTTTAATAATTAGTGAAGCCACGATTATTCGCCCTGATGCGCAAGGTTACCCGAATACGCCAGGTTTATTTACCAGCGCACAAATTCAAGGCTGGAAAAAAGTAACCGATGCTGTGCATGAGCAGGGCGGTAAAATGTTTGCACAACTTTGGCATGTTGGTCGGGTTGCACATCCACACTTTTTTGATGGCGACGTTTTAGCCCCATCTGCGATTGGTGTTGAAGGCTCTGTACCACGTATGCGTGAGCTTACTTATATTACCCCAAAAGCAGCAACCACTGCCGATATTAAGTCATTAATTGCAGATTATGCAAAGGCTGCAGAGAATGCGCTTGAAGCAGGGTTTGATGGCGTTGAGATCCATGGTGCGAATGGTTACTTAATCGATCAGTTTTTACATTATGCAGCCAATGAGCGTGATGATGAATACGGGCAAACTCCAGAGAATATGTCGCGTTTTGCACTTGAAGTTGTTGATGCGGTAATTAATGTCATCGGCGCAGATAAAACTGGGCTACGTTTATCTCCTGGTGCTTACTTTAATATGAGCGAAGATAGCCGCGATAAAGCGGTATTTGATTACCTCTTAAACGAGTTGAATAGCCGAGCACTCGCTTACTTACATGGCGGTATTTTTGACGATAGCATGCGCTTTGCAAGCCTTGCAGATAAAACGACGTCAGAATATTTACGTGCGGCTTATTCAGGTACTTTAGTGGGTGTTGGTAGCTATGATTTTGACACGGCTAAAGCTGCTATTAACGCCAATAAGTTTGATTTAATTGCTATTGGTCGCCCGTTTATTGCAAACCCAGATTACATCAGTAAAATCAAAAATGCTGAAGAAGTGGTTCCGTATAGTGATGAAATGTTGGCTGAACTAATTTAAACGTAATTTATTTTAGTCACTAAACCACCTACGCCCGTAGGTGGTTGCATTAACGCCATGCATGTTGATTGCAAACTCGTTTTAGGTATTTATTTGCGATTAGCAATATTGCCTTTTAATCGTTACTAATACTGTGAAAAATACTCTTTCGTATTGATTTAACTCCCTCTCTATTTCCTACAAATATTACCGCGATAGACTGTTATTTAAATTATAATATCTTTATATGTTAATTGGTTAAGCTGCATTGTTGCCATAAATAATCAATATATTTGTCACTGTTACGTCAATTTTTTCGAGCTTTTTTGTCATATATTCCCTCCATACTTTGCCCGTATACAAAACAATAATTGCAAATGGGACAACAATGCGTACTTTTACTAAAAGATCGACTTTAAGCTTAGCAATCGCTTTAGCGTTTTCAACTAATAGCTTTGCAAATACCAACGAAATAGAAGAAGTCACGGTCGTGGCAAAACCAACGAGCTATGCAAATAGTGTGATTGAGCAATCAATGATTGAACAGCAGAGTTCGGTATCAAGTGTATTATCGGTGATGGATAACCTACCGGGAATTAGTATTAACGAAGGTGATGCATTTGGTGGTGATGATTGGTCTACCACTATTACGATGCGCGGCTTTAGTATCGATGGTAACCAGCAGCAGTTAGGTATGACGGTTGATGGTATTCCAAACGGCGGCTCTAATTATGGCGGTGGTGCAAAAGCTAATCGCTATCTAGACAGCGAAAACTTAGCCACGGTTGAAGTGGGCCAAGGTACCTCAGATATCGCCTCAGCATCACTTGAAGCACTCGGTGGTACGTTTAATTTTGTTAGTAAAGATCCTAGCCTTGAGCGAGGAACTACATTTGCTTACACCAATGGTGACCATGATGCGACCCGTTATTATTTTAAGCATGAAACTGGCACTCTCTTTGATAACACGCAAGCTTATGTGAGTTATTCACAAACCAATACTAGCCGCTGGATAGGTGATGGCAGTAATGGCGGTAAAGATAATCAACATGCTGAGGCTAAATTTGTATCTAATTTTAATGCGCTGACTGTAACAGGGCGTTTATCGTATGATGATGTAAGTGAGACCAACTATAACAGTGTGAGCTTGCAGCAATTTGCGCAAACACCAGATTGGGATCAACTAACTTGGAATTGGACTGGCGTGCCACACTTTGACCAAATGTTTGCAGAAGGTTGGGGTACATTGCGTGAAAATGCGTTAGGTTACGTAAAGTTTGAATACGCAATCTCACCTTCGTCATTATTAACAATCAGCCCTTATTACCATAAAAACTCAGGGCGTGGTGATTGGATCCCACCTTATTTAACATCACCTGTCGATAAAGACGGTAATCCAACAACCGAAGGCGGCACAAATGCTGGCTCATATGGTTTTGCAGATAGCCAAGGTAAGCCATTAACGCCTAATGCAAATTGTACGGATACACTCAGTTGGCCATGGGATTCAGGCACAGGGTTGAATCCGGCGTGTTACCCAGATTCCGCAATACCGGTAATGTCATATCGCCATACACACTATGACAAGGACCGTTTAGGTTTAACCGCCGATTATAAATTAACCTTAGGGATGCACGATATTGAAGCAGGTATTTGGCTTGAGCAAACTGATCGTGACGAATCTCGTGATTGGCATAAAGTTATTGACGCTCGCGTGTATCATCACTTTGATAGCACCCCATACTGGACGCAATATAAAAATACTTTTGAAACAGATACCTTTAAGTGGTACGTACAAGATTCTATCAGCCTAGGCGATTTTACAGTTAATCTTGGCGCTAAACAGTATTTAGTTGAATTACAAAAATACGATCATTTTGCAGATCTACGCTCTGATAAAATAAACAGTGATTCAGATGTGTTATTTAGTGCAGGTGCTTTGTACCAGCTAACTAGCAGTACTGAGTTATTTGCCAGTTTTAGTGAAAATTTCTCAGCAATTAAAGATGGAGTGCTGGAGCGTGATAGTTCTACACTCACAGAAATTGAACCAGAAACAGCTGAAAATATCGACTTTGGTGTACGTTATAAAGCAGACCGCTTGAGCCTAACTGCGACCGCTTATTCTATTGCCTTTGATAACCGTATTACTTTTATCGCACCTGGCAGTGATACCGGCGGGATTGATTATACGATAGGTACAAATGGCTCTTACATCAATGTAGGTGGTATTGACTCGCAAGGTATTGAACTATCAGCAAGTTATATGCTTACAAATGAATGGAATATTTATACTTCATACACTAATAACAGCTCTGAATACGCATCGCACGATCCAAGTGCCTACGATGCCGATGGTGTTATCCTCAAAGATGAAGACGGAAAAGCGCTACCGCCAAGCTTTAAAAAAGGCGATGACGTTATCGATTCACCAAGCGATATGTTTGTGCTTTCGACCGATTATTACAGTGGCGACTTCCGCTTTGGTATATCCGCTAAATATACCGGTGAACGCTTAGGTGCATTTTTAGATGAGCAAACTCGTACACGTAATAAAGTTGATGGTTATACCGTGCTTGATATCAATGCCGGTTATGCTGCAGACGTCAATGCCGGCCCATTTAAATCAATCGATATTGCTTTTGCTGTCACTAACGTAACAGATAAACAGTATTTAGCGGGTGGGACAGGTAATGGCAGCACTTATTTTATTGGTGCACCACGAACTGCAGCACTTACATTTACTGCTAATTTTTAAGCCCTAATTATAAAAATAATAACCAAAACCCATCCTTGTTGATGGGTTTTTATTGATAGGAATACTATGAAAGCAATAGCTAAACTGGCCGTAATAGGCTGTACATTAATGGTAAGTCATATTGTCAAAGCCAGTGATAATGTCGTGCTTGTGACGCTTGATGGAGTGCGTTGGCAAGAGGTATTTAACGGCGCCGATCAAAAATTGTTAGCAAATCCCGATTTTGTTAAACAGCCTGAGCAATTGAAACAACAGTTTTGGCGCGATGACAAACACGCCCGACAAGCTCAGTTAATGCCATTTATTAGCAATACGATTGCTCAACACGGTGTGTTAATTGGCGATAGAGAGAATGGTTCAACAATGTCGGTGAGTAACCCGTGGTATTTTTCATACCCAGGCTACAGTGAGATCTTAACTGGCAGTGTTGATGAGGCAATTAACAGTAATGATAAAACGCCAAATCCAAATAAAACTATTTTAGAGCGATTAGAGCAACGCGCTGACTATAAAAATAAAACCGCCTTATTTGGTAGTTGGGATGTATTTCCGTTTATTGTTAATACCAAACGCAGCGACGTATATGTAAATGCGGGTTTTATGCCAATTGAGGCAGACTTATTTGCCGATGCGCCACTATTAAATGCTTTACAACAGGAGATCCCAAGTCCTTGGCATAATGTGCGTTTAGACAGTTTTACATATCGTTTTGCCAAAGCTTATATGCTGGCAAAAAAGCCTAAGTTATTAGTGATCAGCTTAGGTGAAACCGATGATTTTGCCCATGATGGTCATTACGATCACTATTTGCAGTCGGCTAAACAAAGTGACGCTTTTATCAAAGATTTATGGCAAACCATTCAGACTACACCTGGCTATAAAAATAACACAACGCTTATTATCACCACGGATCATGGCCGTGGCAGTAACGCTAATGATTGGCAGCATCATAGTTCAAAACAAGCAATGGCAAAATCGGAGCAAGGTCGTAAAGCTTTTCCTGAGGGAATTATTGGCTCTGAGCATATTTGGTTAGCTGCAATTGGCCCAGATATTAAACCGCAAGGTTTATTAAAAACAACAACAGAGCTCAAACAAGCACAAGTTGCGGCAACGATTTTAACCGTACTTGGCGAAAACCCTAAGCAGCTTAATCCCGCTATGGCGGATGCAATTAATGAGATTTTAAAATGAAGCATTTAATTAAAGCGGCCGCATTGGTAAGCATTGTTGCGAGTTTTTCAGTATTAAGTACACCGCAAAAACTAACGCCACAAAAAATACTGTTTGGCTCATGTGGGCATCAAGATAAAGATATTCCGATTTTTGACGCGATCAATAAAGAGCAGGCAGATTTGTTTATCTTTTTGGGTGATAACATCTACGGCGACACCAACGATATGCGCGTACTTGCCGATAAATATCAGCGCTTAGGCGCTAAGCCCGGCTTTAAAACGTTAAAAGCACAGACTCCCCTTATTGCCATGTGGGATGATCATGATTTTGGCCAAAATGATGCAGGTAAAGAGTACCCACATAAAGAACAGTCTCGGGAAATTATGCTCGACTTTTGGCAAGAGCCACCGGGTTCAGTGCGTCGCACACGTGCCGATGGGATTTATACCTCGTATATGTATGGTGAAGGTGAGCACACGATACAAGTGATCATGCCTGATCTGCGTTGGAACCGCGATGCACTTAACCACGTTAGTGAAACACAATACAAGACTGAGCGTAAAGCGAATAATCAAGGGCCTTATAGCCCAAGTGAAGTAAAAGGCGCATCGATGTTAGGTGAGGCGCAGTGGCAATGGCTTGAACAAGAGCTTAAAAAGCCTGCTGCAATTAAACTGATTGCTTCGAGCTTACAGTTACTGCCTGACTTTACCGGCTGGGAGTCATGGGCTAATTTTCCGGAGGATAGAAACCGTTTATTTGCGTTAATTAAAAAACACAAAGTAAACGGCGTGGTAATTATCAGTGGTGACACACATTGGGGTGAGATATCAAGGTATGAACAAAACCTTGATTATCCACTGATTGAAATGACCAGCTCAGGCCTTACTGAAAAATGGAAAAACGTTAGTCCTAATAAACACCGCGTGGGGAAGTTCACACATGACGTTAATTACGGTGATTTAAGCATTGATTGGCAACAAACAGATCCAGCTATTTCACTCCAGCTAAAAGGCATTGATGGCGATGTGATCATGCAAAGCCAATTTAGCTTATCAAGTATTAGCCCATATAAATAATGACTCCCTCAGAAAATAAAACGCACAGTAGCTATACTGTGCGTATAAAAAGTGAGTTAATTATTGTGCTAACTCGCTGATTTATTAATGCCAATTAGCGACAATGGCTACCCCTATAATTGAAAATATCTTACACTGTTTTTATCTCAAGCAAGAACAGTGTCGCTATGCTCAATATTATTCAATCTAACCGTATGGAAGCCCTGCAAGCGCAGTTTCATCAGCTTTTAAAAGTAAACCCATTAAGCAGCCCGTTTGATAAAGAAGTGGTGTTGGTGCAATCTCCGGGTATGTCGCAGTGGCTGAAAATTGGTTTAAGTGAAAGTTTGGGGGTGGCAGCACAGGTAGATTTTCCACTGCCGTCGAGTTTCATTTGGCAGTTATACCAGCAGCTATTACCGAATGTACCCAAAGAGTCGGCGTTTAATAAACCTAATCTTGCTTGGAAGTTATTTGCTATTTTACCAAACTGCATTGATGAACCGTTATATTTACCCCTTAAAACCTACCTAGCAGGTGATACTGACGGTCAAAAAACCTTTGCTTTATGTGAAAAAATAGCCGATGTATATGACCAATATTTAATGTACCGTCCGCACTGGATAGCCACATGGGACAGCGGCACTGATAAATTAGATGATGTAGATATTAGTATCGCGCCGTGGCAGCCTGATCTGTGGCGAAAAATAGTAGCGCATAGTCAAGTGCTTGGGCAAAGTCAGTTTCATCGCGCCAATATGCAAGGGCAGTTATTAGCCGCGCTTGATAAAATGGACAGTAGCTTATTACCAAAGCGGATCAGTTTATTTGGTATTTCAGCCATTGCCAGTTCGCAACTTGATGTGTTTGATGCATTAAGTAAAAAAACTGAGGTGTTTTTATTCTTTTTTAATCCCAGCGAACATTATTGGGGGGATTTAATTGATGAAAAAACTGCAGCTAAAATAACGGCTAAATACGCCAAAATGCCATTGCTGGAAGCGCAGCAAAAAAAGCAAAGTGAGCCAGAGCAAGACTACTATTTTATTGGTAATCCGTTGTTATCATCGTGGGGTAAATTAGGCCGTGATTACTTTGAACAACTGGTACAGCGTGACGCAAGCTGGATTGATGGCTTTATTGATGTGTTTGACGACAGTTTACTTGGTCAAATTCAAAGCGAAATTTACCAGTTAGCGTTTAAAGGTGAATCCCTTACTGACAATAAAGAATGGTTTATAAACGATGAAGGTAAGCTTGCAATAAGCGCTACCGATACCAGCATTGCTCTAAGTGATTGCCATACTCCACTTAGAGAAGTTGAGCGTTTGCACGATTACTTACTTAATTTATTTAATCAAAACCCCGCACTCACCGCAAAAGATATTATAGTAATGATGCCGGATGTTGGCACTTATAGCCCTTACATCGAAGCGGTATTTGGTGGTGCGCAGGGTAACCGTTTTATTCCCTATGCGTTAGCCGATCTAGCCATTGAGCAAGAAAAACCGGTACTGAGTTCGTTTGCAAGCTTAGCTGATCTGCCGTTTTCGCGCTTTGGTGTGTCAGATATCCTTGATTTACTGCAAGTGACGCAAATAGCTGAAAAGTTTAGTGTTGAAGCGCACGAATATGAGCAAATTCAATATTGGCTTGAGCGTGTTGGCGTCAAGTGGGGAATAAACGCCGAGCATAAGCATAGCTTTGATTTACCCGCGATAGAATTAAATACCTGGCAACATGGCTTAAACCGCTTATTGTTAGGTATTGCCCAACGTGATGAACAATGCCCGTTTAATGGCATATATAGCGCTGATGAAGTGGAAGGGATGGCACTTGATACACTCAATAAATTAGTGCATTTTATTGATGTATTGCAACACTTTAAACACAGGCTCACCCCAGACGACACGCTAACTAATAAAACCCTTATCCTGAGTGAACTATTAACGGCTATTTACGAGAGCGAAAGCGACGATAGCTGGGATTTACTGGTACTGCAAAAGGTGCTCGAAGAGCTGCAAAAGCACCATGATAATGGCGATTACACGCAAGTAGTGTCACAGCGTATTGTGAGTTATTTAATTAAACAAGGCATTCAAGAAAAAGGTGTAGGGCAACGCTTTTTAGTCGGCCAAGTGAACTTTTGTACGCTAATGCCAATGCGTGCTGTGCCATTTAAAGTGGTGTGTATGTTAGGGCTTAACGATGCCGATTACCCACGAACTGTGCAGCCGATTGGTTTTGATTTAGTGCCTTATTCGAAAAAGCAAAAAGGTGACCGATCGCGCAAATTAGATGACCGTTACTTATTTTTAGAAGCGCTGCTCAGTGCCCGTGATAACTTATACATGAGCTATATTGGCCGTTCATGTTTTGATAATCAACCGCGTATGCCATCAACCTTAGTGAGTGAATTACTAGAATACATTGGCCGCAGTTTCAAATTTGCTGAGCCAAGTGAGCAAACCTTGCCTGAGTGTTTGATCAATAAACAGCATTTACAGCCTTTTAATAGCCTAAATTATCAGGCAGATACCACTAATACGCTGCAATCCAATCACAGTTATAATCCAATTTGGTTACCCGCTCAGGCGATAATCCCAGAGCCACTGACGGCGCTTGAGGTCAGCGCACCTGAACATCTTGAGCTGGATATGTTTATCCGCAGCGTATGCAATGCACAAGAGAGTTTTTATCAGCAAAGTTTAGGGTTGCGTTTAGCACAATTTAACGAAGTAGCTAAAGATGAAGAGCCATTTAGTTTAGACGCACTGCAGCGTTATTTTTATCTCGACGAAATACTCGAAGCGGCTATTTTTGAGCAGCCCCTTAGTCGTGAGCAAATACTGCAACGAGGCGAGTTACCGCAGGCGCATGTTGGAGATTTGATCTTTGAGAAAATGCAGCACCGGGTTGATGCACTGGCAGGGCAAGTTAAAGAGCACATCAAGGGCGGCAAAAATGAACCGATTGAAGTTGCGCTAACACTTCACAGTGATAACAACAGTACTGAGCTTGAAGGCTGGTTAAATCATCTTTATCAGCACAAACAAGTGTTTTATCGTAGTGCCAGTATCAAGGCAAAAGATCTCATCAAGGGCTTTATATATCACCTTGTTGCGCAGTGCGTGGATCAACATGTAGAAACTGTATTACTTGGGCTTGATAAACAAATCACTTTTGCAGCTTTGGATAAAGCAGATGCCCAAGCACTGTTGCAAGATTGGTTTACTTTATATAACGCGCTACTTAAAGAACCCGTAGCGTTTTTTCCTGTGAGTGGCTATGAATACGTAAAAAGTGGTGGCGATATTGGCAAAGCAATGAGCAAATTTAGCCCACAATATATTGGCCGAGGCGAGGGCGAGAACCCCTATATTCGCTTAACAACGCAATCGTTGAATGAGTGCCAAGAGGAATTTATACGCTGGAGCGATATGCTACTTGCGCCGTTATTTGCACATGCAAAGGAGAGTGACCATGCAAGCGCTTAATCCACTTACGATGCCGCTTATTGGGCAAAGTCTCATTGAAGCCAGTGCAGGCACCGGTAAAACTTATACTATTACAGGTTTATATTTACGTTATTTACTCGGCATGCAAATCGCGCAACAACACTCATCGCCCGTAAATACTCCGTTGAGTGTTGAACAAATATTGGTCGTTACGTTTACCGATGCCGCCACCCAAGAAATTAAAGACCGTGTGCGCACTCGTATTATAGCAGCACGTGATGCACTGCTTGGCCAAGCAACAGAGGATGAGCTGATCAATGCTGTGATCGCCACAATCGATGATAAACACCGTGCATTTGATTTGCTCGATGCCGCCGCTAAATCGATGGATGAAGCAGCAATATTCACCATTCATGGTTTTTGCCAACGAATGTTAAAACAGCATGCGTTTGAGTCTGGTGTGGCGTTTAATTTGGAGTTTATTTTAGATCAACGGGAGATCTTGCTTGAAACCATTAAAGATTTTTGGCGAGTGTTTGTATATCCACTCAATAAAGAAAAAACCGATGCAATTTTAGAGGTATTTGCTGCCCCTGAAGCGTTATTTAGTAAAGTGGCCAACATACTTAATAAAGGCAATGCGCTGGTTACTCCGCAAATAAAACTAGATGATGTGTGGCAAGCACGCGAGCTATATCTTGGTAAAGTCGCGAGCTTTAAAAAAGCCTGCCTTGATAGCGAATTTATTGCAGCTGTAAAAAGCTCTGGCTTAAGTGGTGCCAAAACACCTGCACGTAAAGGTAGCCTTGCAGCGCTTGAGGCATTTTGTAAAGGTGATGAGCTATTTTTTGAGTTTGGTACAAACAAGTACTCTTATGAAATATGGAGTACTGAAAACCTCAGTGACGAAGCTAATTATAAAAAAAATCAGCCTTTGTTTAGTCATGTAATGCTTAGCCAGTTTGATGAAATGGCTAAGCTTGTTAACACTGTTAATCAAGGCTTGGCAATCGCTATTGTGCAACATGCGGCAAGTTGGGTTAAACAAGCCATTGTAAAACGCAAGCAAGAGCAAAGCGTTATAACTCCTGATGATTTATTAACTAATTTGCACAGTGCACTCAATACAGAGCAAGGCGCAGCACTGGCAGAAAAAATAGCGCAGTTGTTCCCGGTAGCGATGATTGATGAGTTTCAAGATACTGATCCCATTCAGTACGGTATTTTTAGTAAAATTTATAGCCAAGAAAACACCACGCTTGCCATGATAGGCGACCCTAAACAAGCTATTTACGGTTTTAGGGGCGCGGATATTTTTACGTACATTGGTGCTAAACACGAAGTGGCAAAGGAGCAGCAATTTACCCTTGGTACTAACTTTCGTTCCAGTAGCGATGTGGTTGCAAGCGTCAATGCACTGTTTAGTAAACACGATAACAGCTTTATTTATAACGATGCGATCCCGTTTAATCGCGTGGCGGCACAAGGTAAAAAAGCCGATAAATCGTTTTTAATAGATGGCCAACCTGCCACCGCCTTTGAGTTTTGTGTGTTTGCAGATAGCGCCGCAGATGAAAAAAATAAACCAACTAATAAAGGCATTGGCCAGCAACATTTAGCTAGCTATTTTGCCAATAAAATAGTGATCTTACTTGAGCAAGCACAGCAAGGGCGTGCGTGTATTGCGAATAAGCCAGTCACGGCGGCAGATATTTGTATTTTGGTGCGTGATCGGGTTGAAGCGCAAATTATGAAAAAAGCCCTCAGTGATGCCAAAATTGCGAGCGTGTACTTATCCCGTGAGAGTGTATTTAGCCAAGAGCTGAGCCATCATTTACTTAATTTTTTATCGGCTTTACATGGCCAATACAACGAATCATTGTTGCGAGGCGTGTTAGCTGGGCCACTATTTTGCTTAAGTTATAATGACATTTATGCCTTGGCTGATGATGAAGCACAGTGGCAAGAGCATCTTAACTTTTTTGCTTACCTGAGCTCTATTTGGTACAAACAAGGTGCAATGGCAATGCTTGAGCACTTACTCAGTCACAATCAATTAAGCGCGAAATGGCAAGGGTTGGGTTACAACGTTGAACGTTGGCTGACCGATTTTCGTCATTTAGGCGAGATCCTACAGCAAAAACAAATCGAGCTAGAGGGTACTTTACGGTTATTACGTTGGTTTGCGCAGCAAGTAAGTCAACAAGATGGTGAAACCGTGCAAGTACGCCTTGAGAGTGATGCCAATTTGGTAAAAATAGTCACTATGCATGCTTCAAAAGGGCTTGAATACCCGCTGGTATTTATGCCATTTGCCAGCGGTTATCGTGAAACGAAAGATGCGTTGTATCATCAGGATGGCCAGCTGATTTACGATCTCAGTAAAAACGATGATGCGTTACAAAAAGCGGAGCAAGAACGCCTAGCTGAAGATCTACGGTTATTGTATGTTGCACTCACTCGCGCCGTTCATTACTGCGCAATTGGTATGTATAACCTAGGCCAAGGACAAAGTAGTCGGTTGGCAATTCAAAGTAGCTCCTTAGGGCATGTATTATTTGCAGGACTTGATATCACCAGTAGTTTAGTGTGGCGCACGCATTTACAAGAGTTTTGTGCTGACAAACCAGCCATGAGCTATCAACAGTTTACTAGCGAAGAGTTATCTCAGCAGGGTGCATTATCACTGCAATCAAGCCAAACACAAAGTCACAGTGTGAGTGTTAATAAGGTTAAAGTTAAAATTGAACGTGATTGGCGCATCACCAGTTTTAGTGCGCTGAGTTTTAAAAGTCATAGCGAGCATTTAGAACCTGGGCGCAGCGACGAAGATCATCAAAAAGATGAGTTTGCCACGCAACAAGACGATATTCGCTCACCTTATAGCTTTCCCAAGGGGGCAAAACCGGGTAGTTGTTTACACGAGATTTTTGAGCAATTGGATTTCACCAGCCCAGAGCAGCACCCCACAAACCATGAGCAAAACCTAAGCGTGGTAGTTGAGCGCAGCTTAAACAAATACCATATTAGTGAGCAATGGCAAGAGACAACTGAGCAATGGGTGCTTGCCGCGTTAAACTGCCCATTGAATGAAAACGGTTTAAGCTTAAGTAAATTAACGCCACGGGATTGTTTGGTTGAAATGGAGTTTAATCTGCCAATTACCAGTTTAACGGCAAAAGGCTTGAATGAAACATTGATTAAGCACTTTGGTTTTAATCAAAGTAGGCTCGATTTTTATGATGTAAAAGGCTTATTAAAAGGGTTTGTCGATTTAATATTTTGTCATAACGAGCAGTATTTTATTTTGGATTATAAGTCTAACTTTTTAGGCAACCAGCCAACTGATTATGAGCAAGAGCATTTAGAGCAAGCTATGAGTAGCCACCAGTACCATTTACAGTATCTAATTTACACCGTGGCATTGCATCGGTTATTAAAACAACGGATCAACAATTACAGCATTGAGCAGCATTTAGGTGGCGTATATTACACCTTTTTACGTGGTATGGCAGATGGAAAAGGTGTGTACTTTAAAAAGTTGACCGCCGAGCAAGTTATTATTTTAGATGGGCTTTTTAGTCAAGGCAGTGTTGCCCAAAGCATAGATGAGGCAACCGAAAATAGCCAAGGAGCAATGCTATGAGCGTGTTAGATACCAATACAGCCATTGCAACAGCAGCGACGAACGACGTACAAATAGTGCCATTATTTGATTACCTACTTAGCGAAAACCGGCTACGAATGGTTGATATAAAACTGGCAGAATTACTGTGTAGCAGTGAGCAAACTCAACAACCAAACGACGTTTATTCACTGCTTTTATTACTCTGTTTATCGCAGCAAAGTCAGCACAGCTGTTTAGATTTAGCGCAGGTAGATTGGCGTAATCCGTTTAATTTACGCCAAAGTGATTTTACCAAACTAGCGGGCATAATTCCTGACACACTCAGCCCGTTTAACGACACATTTACCACCGCAGAGGCAATTAATTGCTTGCAAAACCATCCTAGTGTCGGGGAGACTAAACCGTTACAGTTACTTGAACAACGACTTTATTTTGCACGTCTAAGCGGTTATGAGCAAACACTGGCATCAAGATTGTTGTTAATGAGTGAGCGTAAGCTCGATATTGATAGCGATAAGTTAACTCAGTTACTTTGTGACTATTTCCCCGAACAAGATGCACCAGAGCAAGGGCTCGATTGGCAAAAGGTTGCCTGTGCGATGGCAGCAACCAAAGGCTTTAGCGTTATTACCGGTGGCCCAGGAACAGGTAAAACCACGACCGTGACTAAGCTACTAGCAATTTTACAATCGCTTTATCAAAATGCCCCACTGAGTATTAAGTTGGTGGCACCGACAGGCAAAGCCGCTGCGCGATTAAGTGAATCAATCCTTGGGGCAAAACAACAGTTAAAAGATAAAATAAGCGCTGCTATTACGCCGCTGATCCCAGAAAGCGCGCAAACGATTCACCGGTTACTGGGGGTAAAACCGTTTACTAATAAGTTTAGGCATAACCGCAGTAATCCATTGCATTTAGATGTATTGATCATTGATGAAGCGTCGATGGTTGATTTATCGCTGATGGCTAAACTAATTGAGGCCTTACCAGAGCATGCGCGACTTATATTACTCGGTGACAAAGACCAGCTTGCCTCGGTTGATACCGGCAGTGTAATGAGCGATTTATGCCAAGGTTTAGTGCTTGGCCAAACACCAAGTTATTCAGAGGCGCGTTGCGCTGAACTAAACAGCTTATGCTTTAATAACCAGCGCAAATTAGTCGCAGGTAATAGTCAATTCAAACTGGCCGACTGTATCGCGTTTTTACAGCACAGTTACCGTTTCACAGCCGACAGCGGCATAGGTCAATTAGCATTAGCGGTTAATACCAATAACAGCGGCAAGCTCAATTATGTAGAGCAAGAGCTGAGCAGCGGCCAATTTAAAGACGTTATTTTAGACTATGACATTGTAAGTAAACCGATTGATAAACTAGTACAAAGCGCCGCCAGTAAATACGCTCAGTATCTTAATTTAATTAAACAACACGCGAGCGTACAAGACATACATAAAGCTTTTGCCAGTTACCAGTTGTTAGCCGCAGTACGCGAAGGCGATTATGGCGTTCATAGTTTAAATAAACGCATTGAAACGCAATTAAGCCAGCAAGGATTGATTAATGTAAACTCAAATCAGCGGCATTATTTGGGCATGCCGATTATGATTGCGCAAAACGATTATCAGCTAAAACTATTTAATGGAGATATTGGGATTTTAATGCACGACGACAGTGCCCAGCTCAAAGCCATATTTATTGACGAGCAGGGCAATCAACGGGCATTTTCACCAGCCAGACTACCAGCCCATGACACAGTTTATGTAATGACTATTCATAAATCACAAGGCTCCGAGTTTGCCTATACGGCTATGGTACTGCCACCACAAAACCAAGCAACTGCCGGCATCAACCGCCAGTTAGTCTACACCGGCATTACCCGTGCTAAAAACACTTTCGAGCTGGTGGCTGATAAAAAAGTGTTGTTAATGGCAATGAATAAATCAGTCAGCAGGGCATCAGGATTGTATGAGAGGTTGGTGGAGTTTTGAAAGGGAAAGCTTTAAGTTTTAAGCTGCTTGCTCTGACCCCGTTAAATTTATCATGTAGGTCAAGCTTTAGCTTTTTTGTTGTCACAGATGCTTTGATATAAAATGCTGGTTAATCAGAATCATGGGATTAAATAGATGAATTCTTTATTGGTTATTTTGCTTTTAATACCATTTGTGGCATTTTCACATAGCCCAAAATTTCAACAAGTGGAGCAAGAAGCTAGGTTAATCGAAGTGACGCTTTCGGGCCGGATAGGGGTAACGGTTCTTGATACTAAAAATGGAGAATACTGGGATTACAAAGGTGATGAACGCTTCCCTTTGACAAGTACTTTTAAAACAATTGCTTGTGCAAAGTTATTGTATGACTCTGAGCAAGGGGATATTAATCTTAATAGTACAGTCAAAATTAAAAAGACAGATCTTGTGACGTATTCTCCGGTTATAGAAAAGTATGTAGGACAAGCAATAACCCTCGATGATGTGTGCTCTGCAACCATGAAAACAAGTGATAATACCGCGGCAAACATCATCATAAATGCAGTAGGGGGCACAGAAAGCATAACTGATTTTGTAAGGCACACAGGGGATGAAAAAACTCGCTTAGACCGTTTTGAGCCCGAGTTAAATGAAGGAATACCAGGAGACTTAAGGGATACAACGACTCCTAAATCAATAGCAAACACTTTAAATGAACTATTATTCGGCTCAACACTTTCTCCAATGAGCCAAGAAAAGTTAAAAGCATGGATGGTCAATAACCAAGTAACTGGTAACTTGTTGCGCTCAGTGTTGCCTGAAGGTTGGAACATAGCCGATCGTTCCGGAGCTGGTGGCTTTGGTGCTCGAAGCATTACAGCTGTAGTATGGAGTGAACATCAATCACCGATCATAATTAGCATCTATATAGCGCAAACTGAGGTCTCAATGAAAGAACGCAATGAGGTGATCGCTAAACTAGGGAACTCCATTTTTAAAGTTTATACATCGCAGTCTCGTTGATAAAGCTAACGTTGAGGTCTTTCATGGATAAAGAGTTAAGTCTGATGATCCTGCCAGAACAGCTAAACCATTGAATCAAAATAGCAACTCGGCTATGGTTGATGGATTAAAAGATAAATAAAACGAGTCACTTTTAAGGCTCGTTATAGAGGGAGTAGGTACAGGTGGATATTGAAGTTGCTTTGGTAAGTGCGTTTACAGTAAATGGCAAAGGTGGCAACCCTGCTGGTGTTGTGTTTAATGCTGACAGGTTCACAGATGCTCAAAAATTAAAAATTGCCCAAGCTGTTGGGTATTCAGAAACGGCTTTTGTTGCTAGTGATAATGAAGCTGATTTTGAGGTGTCTTTTTTTTACTACAACAGCAGAAGTTGATTTTTGTGGCCATGCTACGTTAGCTACTTTTTCTACTATGTTCCAAGAAGGTATGCTTACTGCGGGCACTTATGTTCAGCGCACCAAGGCTGGCATGTTATCAGTGAGTATTGAACCAAATGGTAAGGTTGTCATGGATCAGCAGTTACCTGAAAAAATAGCTGGTTTTTCATATCAAGAAATTGCCCATGTGATAGGTATTGAAAGTGATATACTTGAAAGCACAAACTTACCTATTGAAGCTATTTCAACAGGACTAGCCGATGTCATTATTGCTGTTCCTCATGGCTATTTAGATGCAATAGAGCCAAACGATGAACGTATCGCTGATTTTTGCAAACAGCATAACCTTGTTGGCTTTCATGTTTTTGAGCTTTGTGAAGTGCAAAGTAAACATACAGCCAGCTGCCGTAACTTTGCTCCTTTGTTTGGTATTTCTGAAGAGTCAGCAACAGGAAGCTCTTGTGGGGCTTTAGCATGTTACCTTACCGAGCACCTTACTGAGTTAGGAAGTGAATATGTTTTTGAACAAGGTAGGGCTATGAATTGCCATTCAATAATTACAGCATCAGTTGAGTCTAACAATTCAATAATAAACAGCGTAAAGGTGGGTGGTTTTGCCAATAGTATAGGCTCAGTAATAGTTGCCGTATAACAGCTACTCTCTTAAGCCTAGTAATTGACAATAGCGTACAATTGACTGTTTTTATTCTATGTTGAAGAAGCTTGTTTTAGCGAAGGTTAGATTACTTTAAAGGACTCAGTGTGAAATGAATACTATATTTTTGCCCATGTTCGCGCACGTGATTTTTGTGTGTTGTGCTATATGGTTTGCTCACTATTGCCAGAGCCCCAAGTGTATGGGGGCTTGGTAAAAGAGCGGATGGCTCTAATCCATTTCAATCTATACAGCCAAAACTCAGCGCTAATTTGAGCAACCAATTCGAGTGGCCGGTATTTTTTCATCTGGTTTGTGTGCTTTTAATTTCTACTGATTCAACAATTAGTTCAGCTTATTATTTGCTAGCTTGGGTCTTTATCGCTGGGCGAGTGTTGCACAGTGGTGTTCAAATATTCACTTCAAACATCAGGCTGCGAGGAAGTGTTTTTACAATTAACTTCATCGCAGTACTCGCAATGTGGGTGATGTATAGCATTGAAAAAATGAGCAGTTAACAAGGTGGAAAGACTCGCAAACGTATCAAAAAATCAAACTAAACAGCTTGTAACCACTTAAGCCAAAAATAAGCACTAACACCGGTAAAGTAAGTAAGTTTACCAACATTGAGTTGGTGTATTTGCCCATTACTGTTTTTTGGTTAACCAGCCACACTAGGTAGGTGGTTACAATAGGCAGTAATAGTCCATTAGCTGCTTGGGCAAAAATTATCACGGCAACAGGGTCTAAACCCAGAGACGCCACGGCTGCACCAAATAATAAAATAACAATGGCGACACTTTTAAAGCGGGTGTTATCCATTTTATTTGACCAACCTAACATGCCACATACTGCATACGCACCGGCAAGAGGGGCTGTTATTGCGCTGGTTAAACCTGCTGCAAATAAGCCAATAGCAAAAAAGTAATGGGCAGCATCGCCAAGTAATGGCTCAAGTTGTACCGCCATGTTGGCAGCGCTAATTTGCCCTGCATCTGTGCCATAAAATGCCACTGACGCGGTTGATAAAATAGCCAGCGTGATCACGCCACCTAAGGTGATAGACACACCCGTATCTACATTAGTTTGCTTAATGACTTTTTGCTTATCACTTTTGCTGTCGTGTCTTGCAGCTAAAACACCTGAGTGTAAAAATAAGTTATACGGCACTATGGTGGTGCCCACTAATGCCAATACGGTGGTAATTGAACCCTCAGGCATACTAGGAATAAACCCTGCTAACACATCACTCAGCGAGGGAGCAGCCATAACTAACGTAGAGATAAACACTAGGCTCATTAAAATCACTAATAAAATAAGCGCGTTTTCAACGACTTTGTGTTTACCGCTGTAAAGTAACACCGCACTTAAAAATGCAATGAGTGGCGTCCAAAGCTGGGCATTAACATGAGGGAATATTTCAATTAATCCCATGCTGGCACCGCTAAGGTTGCCAGCTTCATAGGCGGCACTGCCTACTCCAATGGCGCTGATCACTAAAAATATAGCGAGAGATTTAAATAGGGGCGTTTCAATGTGAGCTCTTAGCGCTTGCGCTAAATCTTGCCCGGTGGCTACGCCAAGGCGCGCCGCCATAGATTGTAATAATATGGTGGCAATAACTGAAAACAGTAATGTCCATATTAGTGCAAAACCAAAGTTTGCACCTGCCACGCTGGCAGTCGTAATAGTCCCTGGTCCAATGAAGGCAGCGGTGACGAGTAGTCCTGGTCCTAATCGCATAATTGACCTTAATAGTACTTTTGTATATTGCTATTTAAAGTTACATCTAACGTTTTATAACGCGATGCCTGTATTATTGCTGCCACTTATATTAAGTGCCTTGCAGCGATAGCCGCCCCTTGGCAAACCCTTTTTTGATGATAATCATATGTTAAAAAAGGTCGCGTAGCATACCAACTTATATATAAATTTAAAGGGGGTGTGGCGCGTTTGCACAAAATTAATACAATCAATAAATAACAGTAATAACCGCTTACCTCAGTTTAGGGCTTATTTAACGGCTTAGAGGATGACTGAATAACCTTAAATTGTTTACAGGTTTATGCCAATAACTATAGGCACTATAAACGCTTTGCACGCACTGTATTCACGCAAAGGGTTTGAATGCCCCACACAATATCACTCCATTCATGCCATCACGGCTTTAATGGCCTCTAAGCCTTTTCGCAAAGTGTTGGCATCGGTTGCATAATTAATGCGAATGCACTGGTGTTTGTGTGCCCAAGCATCATCAATACCAATAAAAAAATTATGCCCGGGAATAATATAAACATCCTGCTCTTTAAGCTTTTGGTAAAGTTGTTCGCTGGTTATTTTTGCCTCTTTAAACCACAGCCACATAAAAAATGCGCCTTCTACTTTGTGTAAGTAAACGGGGAGGTGGGCAAATATTTCATCAAACAAGTTCATTGCTGTTTGTGCTTTTTCTCGATAAAAAGGCAGCACTGAATTTTTACACAGCGGGAGGAGTTCATCTTCATTAATTAGGCGTGTTACTAAACTTGGGCCAAAACTGTTAGGCGATAAAACCATACTGCCATTTACACGGCCAATGGCTTTAATTATGTCATTGTTAGCCACTACAATACCGGTTCGCAACCCCGGTAGGCCAAGCTTTGAAAGCGACATGCATAAAATAATGTTTGAGTTCCAGGTTAAGTTTACATCGGTATAAATACACCCAGGGAATGGGTCGCCGTAGGCGTTATCAATGATCAGTGGGATATTATATTGCTTAGCCAATAAATCGAGATGATGTACTTCTTCATCAGTAATGACATTGCCTGTAGGGTTAGTCGGGCGAGACATACACAGTGCGCTAATGCTGCTGTCGCTTGCTAATACTTGCTCAACAGCTTTAAAATTAATGATATATTTAAATTGGTTTGAGCCACTTTCAGTATTTAAAATTTCGATATCGGGCTTTATTGCTACAAACATATCGTCAGTTAAGCCTTGATCTGCATAGCCTACATATTCAGGTGCCAGCGGAAATAAAATCTTTTTATGGCTTCCATCAGGCATACTGCCAGCTAACAGATTAAATAACACAAAAAAATTGGCTTGGCTGCCATTACCAAGCGCTATATTATTTGCGGTTAAATCCCATGAGTATTCACTTTTTAGTTGCTTGGCCAGAGCTGCACGAAATGCATCATTACCTGTTGGGCCATCGTAAAGTCCAAATACGTTGGAAAGTGTATTATTAGCAACAAGCTTTTGTAACTCATTGATAAAAATATTATTAACCTCAGGCACTAAGGCCGGATTACCACCACCGAGCATAACAATATTTGGATTATTACTGTTTTTAGCATCGCCTAAATCTTCCATTAACTGAGTAATACCATTAGGTTGAGTAAATTTAGTGCCGAAGTTTGAGTAATCCATAATGACCGTGTGCCTTAAAAAATGATAAGTTAGTGTAAATTAACACTATGAATTTGATATTGAAAAATTTTCACCGATTAGATTACTATAGCGATAACCCGCTATAATCGTTTTTCATATTTTAAGTAGGGCAGCCTTATCAGCAACCTTGAATCACACACTAAAACACCTTTAAACACCACAGCAGACGATTCGGTTATTACTGATACGATTCTTAAAATTGCCACTTTTAACTTGTTTAATTACCTTGAGCCGCCTAATGCCTATTATGAATTTGAACGCATATACACCGCAGAGCAGTGGGCTAAAAAGCAGCGTTGGCTTATTAATTACTTAACCGAGCATCAGCCTGATGTGATTGGTTTTCAAGAAGTATTTAGTATTGAGTCGCTTAAAGAATTAGTTAAAGAGCAAGGTTATGCGTACTTTGCCGTGGTAGATGAGCCCCAGGTAATCGACGACTTTATTTACAAACGCCCTGTAGTAGCGCTTGCTGCTAAATACCCCATCGTTGAAGTGGCAACTGTTGAGCATGACCATGAGTTTGCTGAAACCCTTGGTTTAACTGAGGATTTTACATTTAGCCGAAAGGTGCTTAGAGCTACAATAACCTTACCGCATATCGGCAACACGGATTGTTATGTGGTGCATTTTAAGTCTAAGCGCTCAATGATAGAGCTTGATGAGCAAAACAAAGACCTCACACCCGAAAAAAACATTATTGAGTTATTAAAAGCCGATATAGCAGGGAGTTGGGGCTCAACTATTCAGCGCGGCAGTGAAGCCACATTACTGATGATGGACATCATTGCGCGCCGCGAATCTACACAAAACCCAATGGTTTTAATGGGCGATTTTAACAACGACTTAGCCGATGGCGTTTTAAGCCATTTACTAACAAATACACTGCGCTTTGCCCCCACGTTTGACAGTAAAACTTACCTTGTAAAATATTGCCTTAACGACGCATGGCAGTTATTTGCAAAGTCGCAATTAAATTTGGCTAATCAAAATAATGAAAATACAGTGGATTTAAAGCGAAAGCCTACCCATTATTTTGGCGCGAGAAGCTCAGTGCTTGACTACATTTTGCTATCTTGCGAGTTTGACTCAAGTTACGACGACAGCTTTTTTGAGGTGAGCCAGTACCATACTTACGATCGTCATTTAATTAACCCTGAATTTGAGCGTGATGATTTAAGCACCGATCATGGCGTGGTATTGATTAGCTTAGCATTAAGGTCGTAGCGGGTTTTGTTACTATAAATTGTAAGCTAATCTGCCGCTGACATAATTAGTATTAAGGCGCTCAGTAGGTGCCTTGATGTTTTCCCTTTCTTTTATCCTGCTGTTTTAAAAAATCAGCAGTAATTAGTGCATTAACTCTAATTTATATTGATCTACATCATCTTTATTAACGGTGAGAGTGGTAAATTAGTGACGGTGGATTTTTAAGTTCGTTTAAATCACTTATTACAACTACCCTTGTTGTACTTACAAAGCAGGGTTGCTTTCATATAACAATTAGCGTGCTGTATCCTAACAATTTTTACCTTAACTACCCTCACTTACATTACTTTTACATACATGGAGTTTTAGCACATGACAATTAAATCAACGTTCAAATCTTTGAGTAAACTCGCTGTTTTGGTCATTGTGGGCGGGGCTGGCTGGTATGCTTGGCAAACCTTGCAACCTACATCATTTGCTGAACAACTCCCTGACAGTGTTGCCTATGGAAATGGCCGAATTGAAGCAACCGAGTACGATATTGCTACAAAACTACCGGGCCGCTTAGTTGACGTTATGGTGCAAGAAGGCGATATGGTCAAAGCGGGTCAAACGTTAGCGGTTATTGATACTGATGATTTAAATGCACAGTTACGTGAAGCTCAGGCGGGGCTTCGTGTTGCCAATGAGTCTCGTAAATACGCATTAGCGATTGTAGAGCAGCATAAAAGTGAGCTTAATTTTGCACAAACTGAATTGCGCCGCTCTGCAAAATTATTAGAAAAAGGCCATATTTCAAAAGAAGTGGTAGATCAACAACGAACCACCTCTGCTATTGCGCAAGCTGCTTTAACCGCGGCAAACGTAAAAGTTGTGCAGTCGGATGCTGAAATAGAAGCAGCGCAGGCACGTATTGAGCGATTACAAAGCAACATAGCCGACAGCACGCTCACAGCACCAATCAATGGACGCATATTGTATCGATTAGCTGAGCCTGGCGAAGTGCTTGGCAGTGGTGGCAAGGTTTTATCGTTATTGGATTTAACCGATGTTTATATGAGTATATATTTACCAACAGCGCAAGCAGGCAAGGTAACAATAGGCTCACAAGCACGCATTGTTATTGATGCTGTTGCCGAGTATACATTACCGGCTAAAGTGACGTTTGTGTCTGCACAGGCGCAATTTACCCCTAAATCGGTAGAAACCCGAAACGAGCGCGATAAACTGATGTTTAGAGTTAAGGTAAAACTCGACTCGCAGTTATTAAAAGACCATATCAAACAAGTAAAAACAGGGGTGCCAGGGCTTGCTTATGTGTTGTTAGCGCCTGAAAAAAATTGGCCTACGTCATTACAGGTACGAGTACCTGAATAATGGATAACGACGATAAAAACATTCAACAGCCACCACGTGAAAGTGTGGTTACGCTTACTAAGGTGAGCCATCGCTATGCTAATAATCGCGTGCTGGACAACATTAGTATTTCATTACCTGCCGGGAAAATGGTCGGGTTTATAGGCCCTGATGGCGTAGGAAAATCAAGCTTGCTGGCACTTATAGCGGGGGCAAGGGCGATTCAAGTGGGAGAGGTTGAGGTATTAAACGGCAATATGCGCAGCAGTGGTTTTCGTAATACGGTGCAGCCACGCATTGCTTACATGCCTCAAGGGCTTGGCAAAAATGTGTATCCAACACTTTCTGTGTTTGAAAATATAGATTTTTTTGGTCGTCTATTTTCTCAAAATAAAGCCGAGCGAAAACAACGAATTAATAACCTTTTAAAAAGTACAGGCTTAGAGGCATTTGCCGATCGCCCCGCAGAAAAGCTCTCTGGTGGGATGAAACAAAAACTCGGTTTGTGCTGCGCACTGATCCATGACCCTCAATTATTAATTTTAGATGAGCCAACTACCGGAGTTGATCCGCTATCGCGTCGTCAATTTTGGCAATTAATAAACAGTATTCGTGCTGAAAATACACAAATGAGCGTACTGGTTGCGACCGCCTACATGGAAGAAGCCGATGATTTTGATTGGCTAGTTGCTATGGACGATGGAAAAGTAATCGGTACGGGCAGCCCACAAAACCTGAAAGCGCAAACTAATAAAGAATCGCTTGATGAAGCCTTTATAGCATTACTTCCTGAAGAAAAGCGCCATGATCATCAGCGGTTAGTTGTGCCACCTCGTAAACAAGACTTAAACACAACTCAGTTCGCTATAGAAGCAAATGGATTATGTAAAACATTTGGCGATTTTACCGCCGTTAACAAGGTGAGCTTGAGTATTGAACAAGGTGAAATTTTTGGCTTTTTAGGCTCAAATGGCTGTGGAAAAACTACCACAATGAAAATGCTTACGGGGTTACAACCGGCAACCAGTGGCGAAGCAAAATTGTTTGGTGAAAAGGTCGATGCCAATAACATCGAAAGCCGCAAGCGCGTTGGTTTTATGTCACAAGCGTTTTCGCTTTATAACGAGCTTACAGTGAAGCAAAACTTGGTATTGCATGCGCGTTTATTTCACTTACCCGCAGAGAAAATAGAGCCGCGCGTTAAAGATTTAATTACTCGGTTTAACCTTAAAAAATACAGTGACGATTTTCCTACCGATTTGCCCCTAGGTATTCGCCAGCGTTTATCGCTTGCTGTTGCGGTAGTACATAGCCCTGAAATGCTCATACTTGATGAGCCCACATCGGGGGTAGACCCCGTTGCAAGGGATGACTTTTGGCAGCTACTCATAGAGCTTTCGCGCGAACAAGGCGTGACTATTTTTATTTCGACTCACTTTATGGATGAAGCGGCACGTTGCGATAGAATTTCGTTAATGCATGCAGGTAAAATACTTGCCAGCGATACGCCAGCTGCACTGTGCCAAGCGCGTAATACCGACACACTAGAAGCTGCCTTTATTGAATATTTAGAAGAGGCGGTAAATGCAGCGGGAGCAAGCTCGGCGATACAAGCATCGATAACGGATAAACCCAAAGCATTGGCTACAGCGCCCGCTACTCGTAAAAATAACACTAACCCCACATTTAGTTTGTTGCGGTTATTTGGTTATGCGCATCGCGAAACGCTAGAGTTATGGCGCGATCCTATTCGCCTAACGTTTGCTTTGCTGGGCTCGATAATTTTGCTGTTTATTTTAGGTTATGGCATTACATTTGATGTTGAAGATTTAAGCTTTGCGGTACTAGATCAAGACCAATCACCCGAGAGCCGCAACTACATTCAAAATATGGCAGGTTCGCGTTACTTTATTCAAAAAGCAGATATTAAAAGCCCGCAAGAACTTGATAAACGAATGCGCAGTGGTGAGTTAAGCGTGGCCGTTGAAATTCCACCTAACTTTGCTCAGCAATTTAAACGCGGCCGTAAACCTGAAATTGTAGTGTGGATTGATGGTTCTATGCCGTTTAGGGCAGAAACGATTAATGGTTATATGAGCGGCGTGTATTACAGCTATTTAACCAACTTATCTTTACGCACTTATGCACAAGTACCAAACTTAGTGCCAGCTAATATTGAATCTCGATATCGTTATAACCAAGATTTTAAAAGCATTGAGGCCATGGTGCCGGCGGTTATTCCACTACTATTGGTATTTATACCTGCGATATTGATGGCGCTTGGCGTAGTGCGGGAAAAAGAGTTGGGTTCAATCATAAACTTATATGTAACACCGGTTAACCGGCTGGAATTTATTATTGGCAAACAGCTGCCTTACATTTTAGTGAGTATGATCAGCTTTTTTGGCTTAGTCGCACTTGCTATTACCGTGTTTGGTGTGGCGCTAAAAGGCAGCTTTTGGGCGCTTAGTTTGGCTGCATTATTATACGTTACAGCGACTACGGGGGTGGGGCTGTTAATTTCGGCTTTTACAAAAACACAAATTTCAGCACTGGCAGCCACTACGGTGGTGGTGTTGATGATTGCCGTTAACTTTTGTGGGCTAATTGACCCTGTTTCTTCCTTGGAAGGGTTTGGGGCGATTATTGGCAAATTGTTTCCGACCACCTACTTTTTAGAAGCGTGTCGAGGGGTCTTTAATAAAGCGCTTAATTTTTCTGATTTATCAGCCCAGCTACTGCCTTTATTCGCTTTTATACCCGTGCTGACTCTGGCCAGTGTATTTTTACTTCCAAAGCAGGACAAATAGCCATGCAACGTCGCGGAAACATTATTAATTTAGGTATTAAAGAGTTGCGTAGTTTATGGCGTGATAAGGTTTTACTGCTATTTGTTTTTTTTGCTTTTACTGGGCTGATTTATGTAGTGGCTTCAGCCACGTCGATAGAGTTAAATAATGCACCAATTGCAGTTGTTGATCACGACCAATCGCAATTATCCAAGCGTATTATTGATGCCTTTTATGAGCCTTACTTTAAAACGCCAGACAGTATTTCATTAAGCGATGTTGACTCAGCTATGGATAATGGCCGTTATACTTTTGTGCTTAATATCCCGCCTTATTTTGAGCGTGATGTACTTGCAGCTAAGCAACCTACAATTCAAGTAAATATAGATGCTACGCGCATGTCGCAAGCATTTATTGGTGATAACTATATTCAAACCATTATTAACGGCGAAGTAAATGAGTTTGTGCAAGGTTATCGAACCGTTTATTCATTGCCAATAAAGCAATCGGCGCACATTATGTTTAATCCAAACATGACAAGCGTATGGTTTGGTAGCGTAATGGAATTGATGAACGTGATCACAATGATTTCGATTATTTTAACTGGCGCCGCGGTGATCCGTGAACGCGAACACGGCACATTAGAGCATTTATTAGTGATGCCATTAAGCCCTTTTGAAATAGTGATGGCGAAAATTTGGGCCAATGGGTTAGTGATTTTATTACTGACTACGTTTTCATTATTTATTGTGATCGAAGGTTTGTTACAAGTGCCTATTCATGGCTCGCCAGGCTTATTTTTATTTGGCGTTGCTATTCATTTATTTGCGACCACATCACTGGGTATATTGTTAGGGACGCAGGCGCGTACCATGCCGCAACTCGGGTTATTGATGATCTTAATTTTATTACCATTACAAATGCTCTCTGGCGGTGTTACGCCGCGAGAAAGTATGCCTGAGGTGGTGCAAAATATTATGTTATTGGCGCCAACAACGCATTTTGTAAAATTTGCTCAAGCAATTTTATACCGAGGGGCAGGGTGGGATGTAGTTTGGCCTTACTTTTTAGCGTTAGTTGTTATTGGCAGTGTGTTTTTTACTGTTGCATTAATGCGCTTTCGTAAATCAGTGGCGCAAGGTTAGGGTAATATACCAACCTGCATAAATATTTGAACAATTTAACGAATTAAATCACCCTATAACGTTGTTAAAAATTTTTCATTTAGAACAACTAGATATCAAAAATTTTGCCTAGTTATAGAGCAATTTTCTTATCGTTAAAATAGATCCCATATCCAAGCAGATTGGTATTAAATATAACGCGTGTTTTCAAAAAAGTGGCTGTTTAAGATAAAGCCACCCGTTAACGTTAAAGCGCTAATGGGTGGCTATTGAAGTATGGGGGAGTGATACCATCCGCAATAATAATTAAGCGAATGGGGATGACTTAGTTTAGTCTTGGGTTAATTTCTAAAGGAGACAGCGTAATGGTCGCATTACTGCTTGCTCCTTTATATTCTTGATAGTCTTTGTTTTCAAACAGCGTGTAAAAAACATCAACATAATCGTCATTATTAGTAAACCATTCATCCGGCATTGCTTTTAGTAGTTCATTGGTCAGCTTAGGGATAATGGCATAACCTTGCGCTTGTAAATCAGGAATGCTCGCCATTACTTGCTCTGATATTTCTAATAATTTTATTGCTAGAGTTTTATAGTTGGTGTTGTCATCTTGTTCCATTAAGAGTAAATCGACCGCTTGCCAACGATAACGCTGCCAATGAATTAAAACCTGATTAGGGCTGTAATCGGTTTGATCATGATCTAAATACGGTAAATCAACGATATCTAATATTGGTTCATCTCGTGTCGGGTCGATACCCGTTACAATGGCATAAATTTCAGCACCACCTGAGATCCAAGGTTCTTTGTCATCTTCTAAGCGTATTTTTTTCAATACACTGGTTTGCAGAGGTTTTTCATTGCTTAACTGGTTTTGTGGACTAACCGTGGTTTTACTGAATTTGTTAGCAGATAAAATTCCTCTCATTACTGCAATACCCGCATCTTGTACTTTTTGTTGATCTAATTCGACAATAAATACAGGTTGGGTCGGCATTTGATCAACACTAAGATAATGAATGTCACCATACTGATCGAACGCTTCAATTTCGCTCCATTGCGTATCGTCACCAGCAGGTGCAAATGCAAATAAAGGGCGTTCGCCTTGCTGCCAAGCGCTAAGCATTGTGTCACTTGCCAAACGCACTTGTAACAAACTACCGGTGTTTTGTGGTAAACCTTTAAGTTGTTGTAACGCGCTGTTTGCTAAACGAGTATTTTGTTGTGTGTGCATGCCTAAAGACGGTAGCTGGTCCGCATTCAAAACCAGTTTATATTGGCTTAGCGTTTGTTTAAGATCAGCGTTTAATACACTGTAATTAAGCGCTATTTGTTTTGCGAAATTGCGTTTAATGGTGGTTACGTCTTTGTATTGCGCCAACTTAGACAAGTTTTCACCTTTTTCGATTTCATATTGAGCTGAAAAAGCGGGCGCTGATACACAGTTCAACAGCGCTAAAGTTGCTAAGCACTTGGTTATTTTATTCATCATATTTATTTTACCGTTCCGTTATCAGTAACGTTATAAAACAATACTTAGAATAAATAATCAAATAAAAATTATAAAATACGTAATTAGTACTGGTTTTAAGTTGCGCTCAGACTCTAAAAAAATACCAAGACGCTGTGATAGAGTAAGTTTTATATAAAGAATGAATCTATTACAAAAAATTATTTTACTAAAAAGTAATTGCTATATACATCAGTGGCTTATCTTTGGCTTGATAGTTGCTGTAACTACTACTCTAATAACAACACAAAGGATTAAACAATGACCGATATAGCACATTCAGCGTTTATAGCATTTTATTTATATTTAATTATGATGTTAGTACAGTGGGCAGTGGCGACGTTTAGTAAAGCCAAACAGCCTGGGGCTGTGCCAGGAAAAATTGATAAAGACCTATCTCATGAGAGTTTTATATTTAGAGCGCATCGCACCTTTCATAACACATTAGAAAACAGCGCGTTATTTATAGGAACGGTTTTATTTGCTTTTGTGATGAATTACCACAGTTCGGTTTTTGCAATCTGTATTTGGGTTTACGTCATTGCACGTTTAATTCATATGGCACTGTATTACGCAATTGCCACCGAGAAAAACCCCAGCCCGCGTAGCTACTTCTTTTTGATTGGCGTAATTGCGAATCTAGTTATGCTGGTGATGCTAGGGCTAAGATTAGCCAGCTAATAAAACCTGATAAAGCGAGAAGCATTATTTGCTTCTCGTTTTTAAATTTAATTATCTACTACAGGTTTTTTTGTGCGAGAAACCCAAAAGCAAATTAACGAACCAATCGTCACCAGCACAACACCTTGTTAAAAAGAGTCAGCTAAAGCAACGGATAAGTAAATAGAGGCAAACACAGTTGAAAAAATAGGGGTAAAATAAGACAAGGTGCCTAAAAGTATCATATTGCCACCTATAACGGCCTGATTCCACAAAGCATACCCTTACCTAATAACAAGAGTATCGAGACTGGAAATACGATGATCTACTTATGGAGCTTGAATTTAAGGCAAACGATATATTCTTGCTTATTTCAGCTTAAATAACTATGAATTTTATGGTGTAACCTGGTACGAAAAATGGAAATTGGGACGTAAGATTCAGTTTAATACGTCATCATCGATGAAAAAGGTACGTACAAAAGTTCGGCGTTTTAATCGGAACTTCACATAGCAAACTATTGTTTTCTAACCGACCTTTTTCTAAATATATTTGGTTGCCATCCCCAGTGTAGGGAACCGAGCCGTAAAAATACGGTAATAAAGAGTGCGCCTAAAATACACCAAACATAAGGTACTTCTAATAGAAACAGTGTGGCATAAGTTAAGCCACCAGATAGGCACGCGGTGGAGTAGAGCTCTTCGCGCATGACAAGGGGGACTTCACGGCATATTACATCGCGCATTAGACCACCAAAGATGCCCGTGGTCATGCCCATAGTAATAGCCACAATCATCGTAGTGCCTTCGATTAAGGATTTTTCAATGCCAACAATATTAAAAATTGCCATGCCCAAAGCATCGACCAGCAACATGTAATAGTTTGATACGTGAGGTAAATGACGAATAAATATTACGGCGATAAATATGGCGCTGTATGTTGCGTATAAGTAATCCGGTTCGGCTATCCAAAATACTGGCTGGTTTAACAATACGTCGCGCAGTGTGCCACCGCCGAGCGCTGTTACTGACGCGACAACCACAACACCAAAACCTCCTATGTTTTTTTCATGGCCCATCAGAGTACCTGAGATGGCAAAAAACGCTACCCCGATCAAATTTAACAAATGAAAATAGTCAGATGCCATTGTGGTCTCCATACCATTACCAAAAAAGTAGCTTATTAGGATAGCGTACTGATGATTTATTTAGCCTGAACATAGGTATTGTGCATGATTAAGTTTTAAAACAGTGCTTGCAGGGCTCTTATATTCTCAGTACAAGAATGCAAATAAGCGCTGATACAGATAAATTCGGCACTATAAATTGACTTAAATCGCAAATAAATTGAACGCATTAAATGGTTGTTCGTCCATAAATCATTGCTATTAGCTGTTGTTATAGTTATAACTGATGTTGGTTGTTTCAGAAATTTCTGAAAGTAAAAAGGAGGTTGCCGAGTGTTTTGCACTCAAATTACCAGAATAATACCCATCTAATGCGCGTGCTTTGCGCCTCTCTAATTGGAGAAGTAAGTGAATAAACATGTTTTTGCTGCTGCCGCCCTCAGCTCTGTTATGGGCTTTACGCTTCCAGCGTTTGCTGATGTTCCAAACCCGATTGATACTCCATATTCCGGCACTATAAAAATAGCGGTTGATGCCACAGATCTAGCTCATCGTATTTTTAAAATAAACGAAACTATCCCTGTTAGTGCTGGTGAAATGACTTTGCTTTATCCACAATGGATACCTGGACATCACTCACCAGTTGGACCAATAAGTCAGTTGGCTGGATTGAAAATGTCAGCAAAAGGTAAAGTGATCGAATGGCAACGAGATCCTGGCAATGTATATGCTTTTAATCTTAAGGTTCCTAAAGGTGTACGTGAGTTGCATGTTGAATATCAATTCTTGTCACCACAAAGTTCAGCGCAAGGGCGCGTTATGATGACGCCAGAAATGCTCAATTTACAATGGGATACAGTAGCGCTTTACCCTGCTGGGCACTATAGCCGTAAAATTAAATTTCAACCGAGTGTAACGTTACCAAAAGGGTGGCAGTTTGCTACTGCACTTGAAAAATCTTCGCAAAAAGGCAATACAGTTACCTTTGAGGGAATTGATTTTGAAAACCTTGTAGACTCGCCAATGTTTGCCGGTAGCCACTATAAGCGTGTTGATTTAAACCCAAATGCAGATACTCCGGTGTTCTTAAATGTCTTTGCCGATAAAGAAAAAGATCTTGAGATCAGTGCTGAAGGGTTAACAGCACACCGTGAGCTTATTCAACAAATGTATGCGCTTTATGGTGCACATCACTTTGATCATTATGACTTTTTACTTGCCCTGACAGATAAGTTAGGCGGTATCGGCATGGAACATCATCGCTCAAGTGAAAATAGCGCGAAAGAAAATTATTTTACTGACTGGGATAAGTCATGGGTCGGTCGCGATTTATTAGCACACGAATTTAATCATTCATGGAATGGTAAATATCGTCGCCCTGACGCATTATGGACACCGACCTATAACCAAGTTAAAGAAGCTAATGGTTTATGGGTATATGAAGGGCAAACACAGTTTTGGGGGCAAGTCATTGCGGCTCGTTCTGGACTTTGGAGCCAAGAAAATGCGATGGATATGCTAGCTCGTTTAGGTGCAACCTATGACCAAGGACGCCCTGGCATGGCATGGCGTAATATTTTAGATACAACCAACGATCCAACTATCGCTCAGCGTTCATCATTGCCTTATCGTAGTTATCAAATGAGCGAAGACTATTACTCTGGTGGAGAATTAATTTGGTTTGCAGTTGATGCAAAATTACGTGAATTGAGTAACAACAGTCATTCATTAGATGATTTTGCCCAGAACTTTTTTGGCGTAAATCCGGGTGATTGGAATGTGTTGACCTATAAATTTGATGATGTGATTAACACGCTTAATGGCATTGAAAAGTATCAATGGGATGACTTTATTAATTCGCGTTTAAAAGGCCATGTTAACTTATCTAAGTCGCTGGAAGACCAAGGTTGGAAATTGACTTATAACGATAAAGCATCTGATGGAATTAAAGCGATTGAAAGCCGCTATAAATCAACTGATTTACTTTATTCTCTGGGCTTTTCAGTAAATAAAGAAGGCAAAATGCGTGATGTATTATGGGATAGCCCTGCATTTAATGCGGGTCTTGCGCCAAGTATGCAAATTATTGCCGTTAATAATACTCAGTTTAGTGCTGATGCACTCAAAGATGCAGTGACAGATGCTAAAGGTTCAAAAGCGCCAATTATGCTATTGGTGAAAAACTTTGATCAGTACAGTGAAATCCAGATTGATTACCATGATGGCCTTAAATATCCTCACCTTGAACGTATTGAAGGTAAGCCTGATTATTTATCACAGTTACTAACAGCACGATAAAATAAGTCCGTATAGGTTTATCAATACTTTTAAATATACCCACAGAGTGTGGGTATATTTATTCTATGCCAACCGATTATGATTTTGCATATACGCTGGTGTGCTGGTTATTTTTTCATTGCAAAGTAATCCACAACTAACTGCGTCATAGCATTCACGCCTAATTGCAGTGCTTGCTCGTCAGCGAAAAACTGTGGTGAATGATTACTTGCTGCCGTTTTTGCATCTTGGCCTTGTGGGGTAACACCTAAAAAGAAAAACAATCCAGGAGTTTCTAAAGCGTAATAGCTGAAATCTTCAGCGCCGGTGATCAAATCAGTGGTAATGATATTCTCAGCCCCAGCAACTTTAGTTAGTGTTGGCGTCATTTTTTGCGTGAGTTTTACATCGTTTACGGTGACAGGGTAGCCGTGGTCGATATGTACATCAGCTTTAGCACCACCGGATTCAGCGACCATTTCAGCTGTTTTCACTAAACGTTTTTTGATATCAGCGCGCATTGCTTGGTCAAAGGTGCGAATCGTGCCAATTAACTCGACACTATCCGGAATGATATTGGAACGTACGCCGCCATTAATAGCACCAAACGAAATAACTGACGGCGCTTTAGTAACATCAACTTGGCGAGATGAAATTGTTTGTGTGGCCATAATTATTTGTGATGATGCCACAATCGGATCAACACCATTCCATGGTCGTGAACCATGAGTTTGGCGGCCTTGTACATTGATTGTAAATGAATCTTCACTGGCCATAAGCGGACCTTCACGGAAGCCAATTTGGCCTGTGTTTAATGAACTGGTTACATGTAGACCAAACACGGCGTCAGGTTTTTCTTTAAATAAGCCTTCTTTTAGCATGAGTTCAGCACCGCCTTCTTCACCTTCTGGGGCACCTTCTTCAGCTGGTTGAAAGACAAATAATACATCACCCGCTAAGTCATCTTGAATTTTAGCCAAAGATTCAGCTACAGCCATTAGAATAGCGACATGGTTATCATGGCCGCAGGCGTGCATAACACCTACTTCATTACCACGGTAGGTTGAGGTCTGAGTTGAAGCAAACGGTAAATCAACTTGCTCAGTGACAGGCAAGGCGTCCATATCGGCACGCAGTGCCACCAAAGAGCCTTTTTTACCACCTTTGAGTTTAGCAACTACACCAGTATGGGCTATCCCAGTTTGTACTTCGAGCCCCAGTGCTTTTAAATGTTTAGTAATGTATTTAGCCGTTTCAAATTCGCGGTTACTAAGCTCTGGGTATTGGTGAAGATGGCGTCGCCAAGTGATCACTTTTTCACTTACACTGTGGTTAGCTTTTTTTAGATTCTTGTTGAGCTGTTGATCAGGAGCTGCTGCAAAACTTGGTGCAGATAACGTACTTAGCAATAACCCGCTGTAAATAACTTTGTGTAACATAGTGATCCCTTTTATTATTTGATTATTAAAACTAATGTAGAGTAAACCGATATGAATGAACAGGACCGTGCGATAATTAACCAAGGAAATTGGTTTAGTAGCCGCTCGGAAGAATTTCAACACCAGCTATTGTTACATGCAAAAGTAATTAAACTCGATGCGGGTGAAGCATTATTTTTAAGAGGAGATGAAAATGCGGGTTTATACGCTGTTGTTAATGGAGTTATGCGAGTCAGTGGAGTAAATGGAGGAGGTAAAGAAGCGGTACTGAGTTTTATAGATCCCGCTATTTGGTTTGGTGAAGTTGCTTTATTTGATGGTGGTTTGCGTACCCACGATGTTTATGCACAAACACCCGCTCGATTGCTACATGTACCGCATCGGGCACTGATACAATTATTAACAATCACGCCTGTTTATTGGCATGATTTTGGTGTTTTACTTTCACAAAAAATGCGGCTGCTGTTCACTTCATTAGAAGATCATGCTTTATTAACTGCACAGCAGAAAGTCTGTAAACGGCTGGTTATGATGGCAACCATGTCGCTGCCCAGTAATACCGCTACTATTATGTTATCGCAGCAACAACTCGCAGATATGACCTATTTAACTCGTCAAACTATTAATCAAATCTTGCAGTTATTAAGTGCAAAAAAGCTTATTTCCCTGCATTACCAGCGTATAGAAATTCTTGATAAACAACAGCTGGCTTTACTTGTACATTAGCTGTGCTATTTTTTACCTGATATGGGTTCACTGGCCTTAAATTTGCTTTATAAAATAAAACTATCAATGGATTCGAAGCAATAACCGAATTGCCAGAAACGGCAAAAAATAGCCAAGCTGATACTGTTAGTAGCCTTAAAAACCCTTCATATGGAAAAGACTTTTTAGAAGAAGTAAATGAAGCGCTTATTTATCAACGACTAGGTGTTGATAAAGATTAAATAGCTGAACATAAGGCCGCGATTGAAAAGCTGACAGAAAAAATACAACAGCAGGGGGGAATGACGAATTAGCAAAACAAATGGAATCGTTACAAAAAATGCTTGGACAAGAATATCAAAAAGGCCGTGAGTTACAATCTAAAACCCCGGATCACGATAAAGGTAAAATCATAAGCGCATTTGTATAAGTGGATTTTACAAATGTCGGGTAGAAGACATTGTTACGTTGTGTTAACTGCTAAAGTAAATAATAAGATAATTATATAAAGTAGAGAAAATGAAAACACTGCAACAACAACTGGGCAATTATGGCTTATATCACCGTTCAAAACGCAATGTACTCACACACTTTTTTGGTATTCCACTCATTGTATACGCTGTATTGTGTTTATTAGCGCGTATTAATTTACCGGTTGCTGATCATGTTATCAATGGCGCTCATGTTTTTGTGTTAGCTACTGTGATTTATTATTTACTGCTTAATGTCTCACTAGGTTTGATAATGGCTGTTATTTTAGTAGTAATGAGTATAGCGGCTGCGCCAATAGCTTCACTTAGTTTTACTAGCTGGTTAGCTGTTAGTATAGGTGTTTTTATTTTTGGCTGGGTTTTACAGTTTATTGGGCATTATTTTGAAGGTAAAAAACCAGCTTTTGTTGATGACTTAATCGGGCTTATCATTGGGCCATTATTTGTGCTTGTTGAGGCGCTTTTTTTACTCGGACTATATAAACAACTTGAGCAACAGATCACAGACATTGCGGGTCCTACAAAGCCTTAATAATAATCATAGGTAGAGCATGAACTTTAATAATAAAACGGTGTGGATCACCGGGGCATCATCAGGTATTGGTAAAGAGTTAGCGATACAGTTAGCACACTTAGGCGCTAATATTATTTTATCAGCCAGAAGTGCAGATAAACTAAATCAACTTTGTAGCGAGTTACCGGCTGGACAACACAAAGTAATACCTCTTGATTTATCACAACCTGAGCAGGTACTTGAGTATGTTACAAATAGTATGGCTACGATTGGTAACGTTGATATTTTAATTAATAATGGTGGCGTGTCGCAGCGTAGTTTGTTTTTAGAAAATGACTTTATTGTGTATCGTCAACTTATGGAAGTTAACTATTTTGGTTTGATTGCGCTAACTAAAGCGGTATTACCGAGTATGGTTAAAAATGGCGGCGGCTGTGTAGTATCAATCAGCAGTGTCGCAGGTAAAGTTGGCTCTAAGTTCAGAACCGGTTACTCAGGCTCTAAATATGCAGTCGTTGGTTTTATGGATTGTTTGCGAGCTGAAGTGGCCAATAAAAACATTCATTGTTTGACTATCTGCCCAGGCTCTATAAAAACGGCTATTGCTCATAATTCACTTAATGAACATGGTATTGCGCAAAATAAGGCTGAATACTCCATTGAAAATGGTATGGATGTAACGGCTGCTGTGAAGCAAATGGTCAGTGCAATAGCTAAACGTAAAGATGAAGTGGTGGTTGGCGAGGGGATCAGTGGCTGGGCTCCGACTATAAAACGTTTCTTTCCTAGTTTTTTTAATCGTATGACAGCGAAAAAGAATTATCGTTAAACAAACGATGAATAATACCGTGCTGGTATGCATTAACAACGGCTTTATAGTTTATAAATTAGCTATAAATTGATTTTTCTGCTGTATTAGTAAACAGTTGTGCGTAGAACGATGGGTTAGAGTGTAGAAAAAACAGGCGATCGTTTATGCTCTCGCTGGAATTGGTCTTTTATACTTGCGCCGATAATTATATGCCCTTAAAGTAACTAAAATTATGTAAACGAGTGATGAATACTGTGGAACAAAAACAACTTAAAGAATTAACACCAGAAGAACAAGAACAAGCAAAGCAGCAAAGTATTGCATGGCAACGTGAGTGTTTTCAAAATGCACAAAAGCATTTAGCAGAGAAGGGCGTAATGCCAAAAACTTTGCTAGAAAAAGAAAGCCGCTTTATCGCTCCGTTATGTGCCCTATGGAAGTTTAAAGGCCAAGACGGTAAAAGTTATTGGGTTATCACCGGTCGCTTACCAACTGATCATGCGTTAGCATCAGTTGCCGAAAATGCGCGTGATGCGCTGCGATATTTTTCTCTGCAATGGCAGTTAAAAGCAGATCAAATTATGCAAACCGGTGGACACGATAAAACTAAAGTTGATTTTGCAAACCTACTAATTAATCGTGCGCATGGTATTTATGAAATGTACGAAAAAGAACAGCTGTGGGCAAACGAAGTTAATTGACCTGAAAGCTTATTTATAATTTTAACTTAAAGATTTTAATATAAAGAACAGCTTTAAAAATTAAAAAAGCGAACGTGTTATGTGGAGTTGCACATTAATATGTTCGCTTTTTTAATGCCCATTGCGTTAAATTGGTGGTTTTTAACTCGCTAGGATGGCCATTTTTAATAAATTTTTATCAATGCACCAGTGTAAATGGTTTCGTATTGAATTTATTAATGGGGCATTGCATACGAAGCCGTGGAATACCTGCTTCCATAAACACACAACCTTGTTGTTCAAAGCCATTACGTTTAAATCGTTCTACCTCATTTAAAATACAATTAATGCTGACGCAATCACAACCCTGCTGTTGTGCAAGCTCAACGATATAATTCAGCAATGAACGATAGACGGAGCGATTACGGTGCTCTGGCAGCACCGCAATACGGCCAATAAGGCCATCGCTACATAATCGGCCTGTTGCAACTGGGCCTTGGCTGTCATCTGTTACCAGTATATGATGAGCATACCTATCAAGATTATCAAACTCGATATGTTTGGGAATATGTAGTTCACATACAAATACCCGCTCTCTGATCTGTTGTAGTAACTCCTTACCTATATCCCATTCTACCTTGTTGATATGATAGCCCATACAAACACACTCCTAGCAAAACCAAATCCCCTCATTAATTAGTGTAGTAAAGGTTTGTATAAAAACTAAACTATTTTTTGAACTATTTAGTTGCTCTGCTGTCACCATAGTGTGGTCAGTGAGTAATTTAACCGCAGTTAAGTCACTAACAGGGAGCGGGTAGTTTTCACCATTTACGCTGAGAAGTATTTCATTTTCAAAAACTTGATACAATGCACGGGTGCCACCGAGGCGCTCAAAAATCAAATCATTATCATTCAATAGGCCGCGTAGCGATCCCGCTTTGTCGGAGGTTATAAGCTCAAGTAACAGTAAATCACCATCAAGTATTGGGTGTTTACCGCCATTCATTGAGTTACCTGATGCGCGTGCTAAAAAATGTACTTGT
>NZ_JACJFH010000260.1:0-837 GCF_014164495.1 Pseudoalteromonas sp. SG41-5
GTCACGGTAATCGGCTGTTCGCTTGTATCAGCAGCAGTTTGATAATGGGCTTTGCATTCAAGTACGTTTTCATCTTCGCAATTTAAAATGAGTTGTGCTTCAAGCCACGGCTCATTTATTTGCTGATAAAGGTACTGACCGAGTTGTTGGGGGATGTTTTTAATGTCTGGTCGCATATGCTTTCCTTAGCGAAATTTTGGGGTTATTCAAAAATATTTGCTGTTTTAAGTAAAGATCTTATTGCCATACTTAAAGTTGGGAAGCTTTCTAGTTCTTCCCACGTGAAAGAGTCTACTATCTGAAATTGATTTACCTCAAAGTTATAAACCACTCTGGAACTGCTTTCATCACAAAAAGCGACGAAGTTACGTAAAGATTCTTCTATATGAAATTCTTGATTGGCTTCAATAATTCCTGCTAAGTAATATGGTTCATTTTGTTCTTTAGCACTATAGAGATTTAATCCATTTACAGAAAAGCCATTTGATATCTTTAATAGATCTAAAAGTTCATTTGGAGGTTGGAAGTTGAAAGCTTAGGTGAAATGCGTATTAAAAGCTTTTAACTCATCCAAACTTATTGGTGTAAGAAAAAAGCCTTCGCCAAAATGAGTTTGCTCTTCTGAGTTTTTCTCTATCAGGTAATTAATTAATTCATTTACATTTTTCATAGTTACCTCGGATATACATTCCTTTTGGAAATGGCCACTCTGTTGATTTTACATCACCAATTTCTAGCCCATTAGTAGCTCTTTTTTGAAAAGTCGTGAAAGCTGAGTGCTCTGGGCTATTTCTGATGAGTACTAAGTTGCTAAAGTCATTTGTTCCACCATCATCT
>NZ_JACJFH010000261.1:0-832 GCF_014164495.1 Pseudoalteromonas sp. SG41-5
TGGGCGGTTCATCTCCCGTAATGAATATTGATCCAAATATCTCTTAATGACGCTAAACCTTGTGACGCTAGATAGTCATTGCCTATCGCAATGTTAATTCCTTTTGTTTTTGAGCTTCTACAAGGACCTTCGCTTCCAAGCGCCTACTTTTGGTACTGGTGATACCACAGGCTATGGCGAGTCGTTCGCTAACACCCAATTTCATTAAACTGCGTACTTTAGTGCGTGCTATTCCTTATAAATAGCGCCATTGCCGCCAGTAGCACATTCTTATCCTACGTCGGATCCAATGGTCTAAATCCACCGTTAGCTGATAAGCGTTGGCTATCAGGTAGTAGTGTCCCCAGCCGCGCAAATACTGCGTGAGTTTATGAATTTGTAGGGTCATTGAGATCCCCCAGTTGCGGTTAGTGAGTTCCCTGACATTTGCTTTGAATTTCTTTAGCGCCTGTTCGTGGATCTGCACTTGACCGTAACGGAATGTGAACCCGAGAAATTTTGAGCCTGATACTGGACCCACTCGACTTTTCGATTCGTTCACTTTGAGCTTTAATCGCTTAGTGATGAACGCAGTAATTTCCCGCTGGATTATTAATCCTTCGCTTTTCGTTTTTACTAAAATGATTATGTCATCAGCGTAACGTGCAAACTTAAGGTGTTTGTAGGTTAGCTTCTTATCTAATTCATCGAGTAAGATGTTGGAAAGCAAAGGGGATAATGGCCCACCTTGAGGGACTCCTTTGGTTGACTCAAACCACAGACCTGTTTCGCACTCTGCTACTCCCGCTCGTAGGTATTTACCGAGTAGGCGCATGAGTGCTTTGTCTTTGAT
>NZ_JACJFH010000262.1:0-817 GCF_014164495.1 Pseudoalteromonas sp. SG41-5
ATTTCATAGGTTGGATCTTAAGAAAACTTGAAGTTGAACTCTGTTAATGATCAAATAGTTACGCCAATAAAAACATGACCAAAAACAGAGTTCACATGCAGATTAACCAAGTTTCAAATCAATTAAAAGCCCTTATCTCAGAAAAACACCTCATTGAGCTTGCAAAAACCTCCGGATTTCAAGTTCGACACCGTTGCCTGTCGATCGTTTCTCTGCTCAAAGCTGTGTTCAAAAGCTTATCTTGCCTGCAAGACGCTAACTTGTCAGATATCCATCAGAACCTGCGAACGCAGGCCAATTGCACGATAAGTTATAAACCTTTTCATAATCAAATTCGAAAACCTGCCTTGACTGAGCTAGTCCGTGAACTCGTTATTCAAGCGATGTCTAAATTGACTGTAAACACGCTGGATAAAACCTTTTTTACCCAGCGAGGAATATTGCGAGTGTTATTGCAAGATGGCTCTTCATTTGCTCTACATGATGAATTAGCTCCGGTTTTTGCTGGTCGCTTTACTGCGATAAGTCCTGCCGCAATTGAGTTACATCTTACTTATGACCTATTTAACGAACAGCCTTGTGAAATAGATATCCGTCCTGATGTTGAAACCGAGCGAGCCTTTTTACCGGGTAGTCACACACTTGGAGATACGTTATTACTTGCTGATGCAGGGTATTTTGATTTAGATTACTTTGAGCAAGTATCTCAAGATGGCGGCTACTTTTTGGTTAGAGCGAATAAAAACATCAACCCAACCGTCACATCTGCTTATTGCGCGGGCGTAGAGCTTAAAGAAAAGCATATTAAACTCAAAAC
>NZ_JACJFH010000263.1:0-783 GCF_014164495.1 Pseudoalteromonas sp. SG41-5
AGCGTATCGCGTATGGGCGATAAACGAGTTAATGGCTCTGTAGGTCCGCAGTGGGCTAAAGCACCCATAGGGAGTAAAAAAGGGGATAAAACACGCGTGCAATTAATGGATGAGCAAGTTGAAAACGCATTTAAAAAACATGGCCCAGATGCTAAGTTGAACATTCAACTTGAGCGCTGCCCGTTAAATAAAAAGTAGAGAGCCCATGATAGAAACGAATGATGACGCCTTAGATTATTTTCTAAGCAAATTTAGGCAACCAACAACAACTGTACCCGCGACTACCGCTGATATAGAAGCGTATCGAGTGAAACTGCCTGACCAGCTACTTGAATACTGGCAAATACTCGGTTTCAGCGGCTTTGCCGATGGTTTATTTTGGCTGACAAATCCAGCGGATTATCAAGACATTCTTGACCGATTTTTAGAAGACACCCCGTTTGAGCACGACGATATTTATTATGTTATAGCGCGTAATGCCTGGGGCAATTTAAAACTCTACGGTGAGAAAACCGGACATTCTGTGGAAATCAGCCCTTACCTTAATTGGATGCGGACTAAGCAAGGAAATGAACAAGATATTAAAGCAGGTAAAACTGAGCGGACAATAAAAAATTTTATAGCATTTCAAGAAGTTGAAGACCTTGATATAGAAAACAACCAAAAGAAACCACTTTTTCCTGCGGCATTAAAAAAACATGGCCCACTCAATGCTGATGAAGTGTACGGCTTTGCGCCATTTTTATTTATGGGTGGCGAGAAAAAAATCAAGAATATTGAAAA
>NZ_JACJFH010000264.1:0-776 GCF_014164495.1 Pseudoalteromonas sp. SG41-5
GTAAGCGTCTAGCAAAATGCACCTGCCAGTAACTCGTCAAAATGATTAAGCTATTTCCGAATTTCAATGAGGAGATAGTCATGAGAAAAACGCGTAGCCTTGAACAATGGCGCAGTATTATCGAAGAACAACAAGCCAGCGATTTAACTATCACTGACTATTGTCATCAAAATGCTTTATCAAAAACAACGTTTTATGCCGCACGAAGTAAGCTTAATGCCTCATCAAGCAGCTTTGTTCAAGCAAAAGTCACTAAACACGTTGACCCCACTGAACCGCAACAGCCAATCATCCTTACGATTAGCAAAGTAAAAGTCAGCTTACCACACACAATGCCTGCTACTTATCTGAGTCAACTGTTACGCGAGCTTGCCTTATGAAAATGTTTGTTGAACCTAAATGTATTTACTTACACCGCGATGCTGTGGATTTTCGAAAATCTATTGATGGTCTAGTCGCAATCGTTGAAGGCGAGCTTGAACGTGATGCCTATACTGGCGCTTTATTTTTATTTTGCAACAAAGCGAAGGATAAACTCAAGTTGGTTTACTGGGATAAAACGGGGTTTGCTTTGTGGTACAAGCGATTAGAAAAGCAAAAGTTCAAATGGCCAAACAAAGCCAGTCTGCAAGAGTTTGAGCTCAGTCCAGCGCAACTGGATTGGTTGTTGTCGGGATATGATGTGCTTGGTCATGAAGAGTTGCGGTATAAATCGATGATCTAATCGATCATATTGGCAGTAAATGATCGTTGCCACACCGTCTGTTTTATCTTTG
>NZ_JACJFH010000265.1:0-775 GCF_014164495.1 Pseudoalteromonas sp. SG41-5
TAATGACGCTAAACCTTGTGACGCTAGATAGTCATTGCCTATCGCAATGTTAATTCCTTTTGTTTTTGAGCTTCTACAAGGGCCTTCGCTTCCAAGCGCCTACTTTTGGTACTGGTGATACCACATGCAATGGCGAGTCGTTCGCTAACACCCAATTTCATTAAACTGCGTACTTTGGTGCGAGGTTTACGCCATTGCCGCCAGTAGCACATTCTTATCCTACGGCGGATCCAGTGATCTAAATCCACCGTTAGCTGATAAGCGTTGGCTATTAGGTAGTAGTGTCCCCAGCCGCGCAAATACTGTGTGAGTTTATGAATTTGTAGGGTCATTGAGATCCCCCAGTTGCGGTTAGTGAGCTCCCTGACATTTGCTTTAAATTTCTTTAGCGCCTGTTCGTGGATCTGCACTTGACCGTAGCGGAAGGTAAACCCGAGAAATTTCGAGCCTGATACTGGACCGACCCGACTTTTCGATTCATTCACTTTGAGTTTTAATCGCTTAGTGATGAACGCAGTAATGTCCCGTTGGATTATTAGTCCTTCGCTTTTCGTTTTTACTAAAATGATTAGTCATCAGCGTAACGGGCAAACTTAAGGTGTTTGTAGGCTAGCTTCTTATCTAATTCATCGAGTAAAATATTGGAAAGTAAAGGGGATAATGGCCCACCTTGAGGGACTCCTTTGGTTGACTCAAACCACAGACCTGTTTCGCACTCTGCTACTCCCGCTCGTAGGTATTTACCGAGTAGGCGCATGAGTGCTTTGTCTTTGAT
>NZ_JACJFH010000266.1:0-764 GCF_014164495.1 Pseudoalteromonas sp. SG41-5
GGCTGTTCGTTTTCATCATCTTCTGTTTGATAGTGAGCCTTGCATTCAAGTTGGTTTTCATCTTCGCAATCTAAAATAAGCTGAGCCTCAAGCCACGGCTCATTTATTTGCTGGTACAAGTATTGCCCAAGTTGTTGGGGGATGTGTTTAATGTCTGGTTGCATGTGCTGTCCTTAGCGCTTTCTATATAGTTAATTATTGCTCAATGAGTACGACGATTGATTTACCTTGCTCAGCCGCATCTCTAAAGGTTACAAAGTACTTGTCTCGAACGAGGTCATAGGCTTCGGGGTTTACTTCATCAACTCCATCCTTTTCAATTTCAGCGATTATGTTCTGCCCCTCTAAGCTATCAATATCGAAGCTATATTCTTGTTGCATTATGTCATATAAATCTTTCACCATATCGGCTGGGAAAAAGCCGAAAGTGCCGCTAATGTCAGCGTCAGGTGGAAGCAGCTTATGGGGGAAAAAATTGAAGCTAGCAATCAATAATAACCGACTATTACCTGCGATAGCATCCCATAGTTGCAGTGCGGGTTCAAAGCCGCGCAGGTTTATTTCGATTGACTGCCAATGAATGGCTTCTTCTTCAGTAATTGCAAGCAATTGTTGGTATTTACTTTCATCATCACCGCTAAGCGAAGTAGGGTATCTATCTTCGTCAATAAGTGATAAGTGAATTAAGCTGCTCATAGATAATAGGCTCGTGTTGTGTGATTATCGAAACTAATCAATTAAAAATAAAGGTAAATATAATGAGT
>NZ_JACJFH010000267.1:0-665 GCF_014164495.1 Pseudoalteromonas sp. SG41-5
CTGTGATCTAATAGATATTATTCACCCACGGTAAATTGTTATGGCCAACTACAAGCCAGACTTATCCTGCCAAAATAAATTCATTCCAATCAATTTTGCTGAGCAAATATTGCCAGGTACATTTGAGTATGCGCTTTGTTATATTGTCGAAAATAAACTCGATTTATCGGGCTTTGATGCGTGGTATCACAATGATAAAACGGGTGCTGCTGCGTATCCTCCTTCAGTGATGCTAAAGATTATTTTACTTGGTTACGCACATGGTTTGGTTAGTAGCCGCCGTATTGCTAAGGCGTGTGAGACGAATATTTTGTTCATGAGTGTGTCGGGTGATATTCAACCTCATTACACATCTGTAGCGGGATTCGTGGCCAAAATGCACGAATAGATTGAACCGCTGTTTACGCAAGTACTGATGATCTGCGACGAAGAAGGCTTGATAGGTCGCAACATGTTTGCCATTGATGGATGCAAATTGAAATCTAATGCGAGTAAAGAATGGAGCGGCACATTCGATGAGCTAGGGCGTAAAAAAGCAAAACTAGAACGCGCGAGTAAACGTATTATCGAACGTCACCAATCACAAGATAGCCTGAGCGAAGAGTTGATAACACAGGATTTAAAGCAAAAAGAAAAGCTGGATAAAAGTGCAGATAAAATCACGG
>NZ_JACJFH010000268.1:0-662 GCF_014164495.1 Pseudoalteromonas sp. SG41-5
AACAACAGCTTATTTATTGCCGCTTTTTGGGTTAAAGGCATTGAACCGATAGAAAACCAACCCCATTGGGATGGTTGGATTTGGCTGCAAAATACTGTGATAGAAAAATGGCAAGCAAACAAAGTGTATCAAGGTGGCAACCTTGTAAAACACGGAGCCGACTACTACCTTGCCCGCTACTGGAATGAGAATAACGAACCCGCCCCCCACAGTAGTTGGCAAAAAATTAAAGATTTATTTTACCAAACCCCAGATTTACCACCTGAACACCCTGACGACTATAAAACGCTGGACGGTGTTGATCAAAATGACAACGGTATCCGCGACGATTATGAGCGCTATGTGTATGAAAAGTTTGATTCTCCACAGCTCATCACCTTTAGTTTAGGTGCCGCTTCAACATTACAACTGGTTATTGATATAGAGCAGGGCCGTATACCAAATTTAGATACTGAGATCGGTAAGCAGATTATTTTGGATATGCTCAACATAAGCTACTGTGTTCAATATTTACAAAATTCACACCCACACTTTAGAGATGCATATTCTCACCAGCTTTGATCACCCAATGGCATTAACTTTGATCGCTTATTCTCATTAAGCTTTGATCACGAAAATTACGCGATAATGATCACTTTTGTGTTCTTAATGATTTTGCCGAT
>NZ_JACJFH010000269.1:0-646 GCF_014164495.1 Pseudoalteromonas sp. SG41-5
GGCTTGCCACCGCGAACAGGCCTAAAGCCATTTCCTACGTTTTTACATTTTACCTTAGGCGAGAAGATAAAGATGTTAATAAACACGCGTCAGCAAGCTTAACGCCTACGGGTGTTAAAGTTTACTCTGGTGTTTAATTAATTACTTGTAGGCGAGTGGCTTGCCACCGCGATATTTAAAATTTGGTGTGGTATTTGTGCGTCAGCAAGCTCAACGCCTACGGGTGTTAAATTTTACTCTGGTGTTTAATTAATTACTTGTAGGCGAGTGGCTTGCCACCGCGTTTTAAAATGTGGTGTGGTGTTTTTGCGTCAGCAAGCTTAACGCCTACGGTGTTAAAGTTTACTCTGGTGTTTAATTAATTACTTGTAGGCGAGTGGCTTGCCACCGCGTTTCAAAATGTGGTGTTTTTGCGTCAGCAAGATTAACGCCTACGGTGTTAAAGTTTGTCTCGGTGTTAAAGTTTACCTTAATGTTTAATTAATTACTTGTAGGCGAGTGGCTTGCCACCGCGAACAGGTCTAAAGCCATTTCCTACGTTTTTACATTTTACCTTAGGCGAGAAGATAAAGATGTTAATAAACACGCGTCAGCAAGCTTAACGCCTACGGGTGTTAAAGTTTACCTTAATGTTTAATTAATTACT
>NZ_JACJFH010000026.1:0-54322 GCF_014164495.1 Pseudoalteromonas sp. SG41-5
AAAGGTAAAAGGTAAAGGTAAAAGGCGCTAGGTAAACTAAGGGCTACGGGGTTGGCATGGGTGTTTGGATTTATTGTAGGCGGGGCTTTATCCACGCAGATTTATACCAATCGTGTTAAGTTACTGACCATTTATAGCGACAGATAAATACAGTGATAACAAGGCGTAAATTTTGACATGTAATTGTTCTACTTGAAAAAATTATAACGCAGTTAGCGCTTTATTTAGCTCGCTAGAATGGTTAAATATTTAAGTTGATTGGTATTAGTTAAAGTTTACGAGCGACGAGTTGTGAGACGAAGGTTAAGGTTGATTGTTGTAGCAGCGGGTTTACCCCGCGTTTTTTAGTGGAGGTGCGTGAGGTAAGCTCCCGCCTACAGGTATAGAAAACCTTGCGATATCAACTGCAAGGCTTTTAATTCCTAGAACCTGATACCTTTACAAATATTCAAATACCTTAATAACGCGTTCTACACCCGATACATTACGAGCAACGCTTACAGCGGTGTTTGCTTCTGCATCTGATACTAAGCCCATTAAAAATACTTCGCCATTCTCAGTTACTACCTTGATGTTGTTGCTACTGATGTTGTCGGTGGTAAGTAATTGTGTTTTTACTTTAGAGGTTAACCAAGAATCATGGGTCTGGGTGCTCATGCTAATGTTAGAACCAATACGAATTTGGTTATGTATTTTGCGTATAGCAGGTAAGCCCTCAATCGTACGCTGAGCCTCGTCTTTCATTTCTTGAGTTGCAACCTGGCCTATTAACAATACAATGCCGTTAACGCTAATCACGCTGATGTTGGCATGATCAGCAAGGCGAGGTACATCGTTTATTGCGACCCCAGCTTTGATTTCGATATTACTATCATCGATTTGCGAACCAAGAGTACGACGATCGTTGGCTGCGGTAACGGCACCAGCGGTACCTGCAACAACTGCAGCAGCGCAGCCTTGTAATAATAGTACTGTACTAATAACAATTAGAGATTGTTTCAACATTAGCTTTCTTCCTGTGGGAATAGGGTCAAGTCGACGAGTTCACTTAAACAATGAAGATTAACCAAGTGAGATTCTATGATGCGGCTCGGACGTTTTGACGGAACACGAATTTCGACATCATTGGCACCGAGTAAACCTACTAGCTCACCGCCGTCATCACCAACCATAACAATAACTTTCATGTCTTTGGTGAGTGCGGCTTCGACTGCCGATATGATGTTTTTTTCGTTGCCATTGATTGCTAAAACCAATAGTAAGTCACCTTGTTGAGCAAACGCTCGTACTTGACGGGCAAAGGTTTCTTGGTCGTCACTTTGGTTACTTGGACCAAGATTGATATGTTCTTGTGATAGCGCAATTGCCGGTAAACAAGGACGTTCGGTTTCGTAGTAGTTGATCAATACGCCAGCCATATGTTGGGCCAGCATGTGGCAGCTGGCAGTACCACAACAAATCAACTTATTACCATTGATTAGGCTCTGCGCTATGGTAAATGCAGCGGCTTCTAAGGCGCTAGGAAGTACTTCACCGGCGGCTATTTGCACCTGAATGCTTTCTGTAAAAATCTCTTTTATAGTATCTTGCATATTAAAATACGTTTTTTATCCAATTAAGTTGTTGCGATGTGTCGCCAGTTATTGCGACAAAGTCGATTCTTATTGCTTGATCACTAAGCTTTTTCGTTGCTAAATAATGGTAAATAGAGCGTTTTAAACGTTCTTGCTTTTGTTTACCTAAAGCGTGGATTGCTCCACCTTTAACATAGCTACTACGAAATTTCACTTCCACAAACACTAGCGTGTTGCCATCGCGCATTATTACATCTAGCTCCCCGTAGGGGCAGTTATAGTTACGCTCTAATGGGATCAACCCTTGCGACACTAAGTATTTTTGCGCTTGTAGCTCGTAATACTGGCCTTTCTCTCGGCTATTTTGCCACAGTTGTTTAAACCACGACATCACAACATCCTTGTTTTATATTGCTTTTAGCTACTCACTGTATGACCGGTTGGTAGCTGATTGCATAAATAATGGTAACGGTGCTGATGTTGCTAGCTGTACCGCTTGGATTTGTCTATTTTTGTATTGCGCCCAATTAAGTTGGCGATTAATTTGCCCATCACTGGTAATACTCAATTGGCCAGTTAAGCCATTAAATCGCTTACCGGGGAGCATACTCAATTGTGTGATATTACTTAGCATAGCAACTGAATCATAGGCCATGGCAAATAAACGCTGACTTATATCAGCCTGTTCTGGCCACAGCGAATTATATTGCTGGCGTAAGGCATGATTTTTTATTTGCCCACTAAGCATCCATGGTAACTCGGTAAAATACAAACCATCGAGATCGCCTTTATCGGTGCTATCGATTTGCTTGCTATGACTTTTTGAACTGGCATACAGTGGAATGCGATCAGCAAAGGTACTCACATTTACATCTAAATAAGGTTTAATCAAGCGAGTTTCGATAGCATCACCGAGAATATAAATAACATCAATATCGCGACGAGAGCGAGTTTCACTCTCTACTTCTTGTCTAAATAATGACTTAACGGTCGCAATGCGTTCTTTTGATTTATCTACTTCGAGCAGGTTAACAATGGTTGTTGGCATATCTTTTTTATCGTTATAAAGCCCAACTTCTGGTGTGGTTTCACTATAGCGTTGCCATTGTCGGTTGAAAAAATCAACTAAACGCTGGCCTGAACTATTATTTGGCGCCAGCAGCATAGGTTTTTGATAAGCAGCCGTTAAAAAGTGCTCAAGTGCTTGCTGTACTTCGTGCTCCGGGTTAAGCGCAAAGAAGTAATGCTGAGGAGACTGGCGCTCACCATCAAAGGTATTTAAGTGCAAAACTGGGTAATCTTGTAATGCTTTGCTTGCAACTAGCTTATCGATACTCGTTTTGAGTAACGGCCCAATTATAAAGTCAGGATTAATTTCGAGCAGTTTTGCAGACAGCTCAGCAGAACTAAGCATTTCATCAATAAAAATGGTTTCAGCAATAGATGTACTATCTAGTGCCGCTAACACGCCAGCTTTTAAGGCATCACCTAAGCGTTCATTAGCACCTGATTGGGGTAATAAAACAACTAAGCGCTCAATATTCAGTGGTTCAGCAGCAATTAACTCAGCGTCTTTTTTTGGCAACACGGCGATTGCTGGATGACCAGGGTAACGGCGTTGCCAATTATTAATTGCTTGATCAAGCTCAACTGGAGCACCTAAATATACTTGGTGATAGAGCGCTAAGTTTACCCAGCCTTGTTGTCTCACTGAGCCGCGATTAAAGCGCTCTAAAGCATACGATGATAATTGTTGTAAATTTTGCCACAGGTCTTTGTTGAGCTGTGGAATCGTTAAGTTATTTTTACTGGCGGTTTCAGAGGCACGAAAGAAGTAGGTCATCGCCTCTTTAGGCAAATTTTGTGATGCATACACACTGGCGGTTAAATATTGATGCCAAGCAAAATGCTCCGGTTGAGTCAATTGGCTGTCTAAACTGGCTAGCATCTCAAGTGCGAGGGTATTCTTGTTTTGTTGCATTTGCGCAAAAGCGATGTACAGTTTATTTTGCACTTGGTCTACGCTAGGTGTGCGTTCTAATTCAGTACTAATTTGCTCTAACAGTGGCCATTGTTGCTCTACAATCGCAGCATCACGCGCACTATAAAGAAGTTGGATTTTGTCAGCGCCTAGGCGATTTAAGGCTAGTTGGTACATAGATTGTGCGTCAGTCGCTTGAATTTGTGATGCGCTATTAGCTGAACTGAGGTTTTCACTGGTTTTAGTCGGTTTTTCGGTTGTACTACAGGCCGATAACCCTGACAATATGATTAATAGACTAACAAGTTTAAGTCGCACAATGATTTCCCAATACGTTAACGCGATTTGCTTATATTACTGACTGACGCAGGAGACCTCAATGTTAAATGAGGAGAATTCACAGAAAATCGGCACTCTTTACATTGTAGCCACCCCAATCGGCAATTATGACGACTTAAGCCAGCGTGCAATCGCGACTTTATCGCAAGTTGACTTAATCGCTGCTGAAGACACGCGCCATTCCGTTAAGTTGCTAAGTCACTTTGGCATTAAGGCAAAAACCTTTGCTTTGCACGACCATAATGAAAAGCAAAAAGCGCAACAAATTATTGATCAACTTAATCAAGGTTTAAATATAGCACTAGTTTCGGATGCAGGCACGCCGCTAATTAGTGACCCTGGTTATGCGGTTGTTAATTTATGCCGAGAGCAAGGCGCATATGTCACCCCCATACCAGGAGCATGCGCCGCCATAACAGCTGTATGTTGTTCAGGTTTACCAACAGATCGTTTTCAGTTTATTGGTTTTACCCCAGCAAAAAGCAAAGCTCGCCAAGACTTTTTTATTGAAGCGGTTAATTCCAATATAACCAGCATTATGTACGAAAGTACCCATCGCATTATGGCAAGCCTAGATGACTTAGAGATTGCCCTTGGTAGTGAGCAACAAGTGGTATTCGCTAAAGAGCTAACCAAAACCTTTGAAACGTTTTTTAATGGCACAGTCAGCGAACTCAAACAGTTTTTAACCGACGATCCCACCAAGCAACGCGGTGAAATAGTGCTTATGTTGCCTGGTAATCCAAAGCAGGTTGATGATATTCCGCCAGAAGCACGCAAAATGCTGGCATTGCTTGAGAATGAAATGCCAATGAAAAAAGCCTGTGGAATTGTCGCTGATTATTTTGGCATGAAGAAAAATGCCCTTTATAAAACAATTATTGACGAAAAAGGCTAAATCTTTACTGCACATACAATCCAGCTCAGGTATACTGCGCGCCGAGTCAGCCAAGATGATCGCTGCCTGCAACGAAAATGCGCAGGGGGAGGAAAGTCCGGGCTCCATAGGGCAGGGTGCCAGCTAACGGCTGGGGGGCGTGAGCCTACGACAAGTGCAGCAGAGAGGAGACCGCCAATCTTCGGATTGGTAAGGGTGAAAGGGTGCGGTAAGAGCGCACCGGGCCACTAGCAATAGTTGGTTGCAAGGTAAACTCCACCCGGAGCAAGACCAAATAGGGTTCTATCATTTTAAATAATGAACGCGTGGCCCACGTGAGAACCGGGTAGGTTGCTTGAGCCATAGAGCGATTTATGGCCTAGACGAATGATTATCACTTTCTTCGGAAAGGACAGAACCCGGCTTATACGGCTGACTCACTCATTCAATAAAAAAGCCCGCAGTTAACGCTGCGGGCTTTTTTGTGCTTGAAATATACACTTTAAATCTAAACTAGGCACAAATGCTATAAGCCATTTTCTTAGTCGTAATAAGAAAAACGATGATATTAACCTCTTTCATTAGCGCCTAACCTATTGCTTTATTGCTAGTTTAGGGAATTAGAATGAGCGTGATCGAGGGCAGTTCAAGGGAGTTTGGCAATACAACGGTGCTATTACATAGCTTAGGTTCATCATGCTACCGCATCGAGTGGTATAGCAAGATGACTGGGGCATCAACCAGCTTGACGCGGATCAAACTAGGAAAATATTTAGTGCTCCGTAAATGGGCATCAGCGCTTAATATACAGGATGTGTCCAGTGAGTTTGATCGGCGTAATAGTGCACTTATTCACTTTTTGAATAATGTCGATATTGTGAAGTCTAAAGACGATTTGATACTTGCGGCAAAACAGCACTGCGTTAATCTTTTCACTAATTATGAAGGCTTAAAGCCAATCAATAAAGTCACTTTTCCTAAGCCTCGGCTGCAAGGTGCTATTGGCAAAAAAGTGGTTATAAAATCAAAAGTCGGGGATAAGGAAATTGCTCAAGGATTGCTATTACAGTTAGTCGGTAATCAAGCTGAAGTGCAAGTACCTGCTAACGATAATGAGGCGATACAGGTAAGGAAAAAGTTTTATTCCAAGCAAGTTTATATTCGCTAGCGGACTTGTTCATCAGCTGATATGGGGAATGTTGCATTAATGGTGAAGCCTTGCTCGTTTGAGAATGAGCATTGGCCGCCAAGAGCAGTCACGCGTTCATCAATGAAAGCGAGACCATAACCACCAGAGTGTGAGGCGGTTGTCGCGACATTGCCATTATCCTGAATAATTAACGTGATCAGATCTGAGTTGGAATCTAAACTAATTACCAACTCAGATGCGCAGCTGTGCTTGATGCAATTGGTGATTGCTTCTTGGCAAATTCGATAGATCGCAATTTGATGTTCATCTCTAATTGCTTCGTTTATGCATAAATGTGTTATATATCTAACTTTTTCCTTATGCATCAAGCTTTTAAACTTCCCTTGTGAAAGTGCTTTTACCAAGCCTAATTCATCAAGCTCACGCGGACGCAGATAATGCATCAGGTGATAGACTGAATCATACATTGAATTAGCATTTTGTTTTAACGTAGTCACAATCGCGCTGACGCTTTGATCCGTCATACTGGTTAAAACGGCAAGATCGGTTTTAAATGCAGTCAGGTTTTGCCCTAATTCATCATGAAGCTCTTGTGATAAATGCTTTCTCTCACTTTCTTGTACATTCACCATTTTGATAGCCAGTTGTTGGTTTTTTTCTAATTGCGTTCTAAGTTCAATGTTTGTCAGTGTTAGCATATTATTTTTTTGTCGCAGCTCTGCTGCTGCCGCACCGAGTAATAAACTCGTTGCGGCATTGGTCAGAATAAACAATTGGCTAATATAAGTATTAGTTGCATCTTGTGTGATGCTTGCTTCTAATATTATTAAGCCATTTGCTGCTGCTGCGCCAAATATAGCGCCTGTAATACCAAAGTGATATGAAAACCAAATAATTGGTAGTAGGGAAGCCAAGCGTAATAGTGAGTAGATATCAGGGCGCAGCAGATAAATCGACAGCATTAATAGGGTAAAGACAGTGACTGTGATAATTAGTTTAACTCCGCCCTCTAGGCTAAAGGCTCGGTGATAACTGTTAGCACACAAAATAATAAAAGGTGTGATAAACAAGCTGCCAGTTAAATCACCTAAAGTCATATTTAACTGATATTGCAGTAGTTGTTTACCTTCTAACCAAGTTGTGAACTCAAAAGAGCTGGCAAACAAAAACCATTTTGATGCTGCCGCTAAGCTTGCTAGTAAAATAAGTGAAAGCACACCTTTACTATCTTTTATCGTTGGTGGCCAACGGCTATGCTTAAAAGCGAAGACAATGGCTAAATAGATAGCCTCTTGCCACGCACCATGCAATAAATTTAAATGCCATTGCTGGGTATAAAAAGAACCTAAATACGCTGCATAGAGTCGTGATGCTAACCATATTATTGGCCAATAGCGTGTTGGGAACATAATAACAAAAGCCAGTTTAATACCTGCAGGGAGAAATATAGCACTACTTTGTGGGACGGTTTCTAGATGGTTACTAACCCATGTAGAGGCACACAGCGCGATTAAATAAGCAACGCAAACCGCGCATTGCTTAGCTGCCCCTAGTAATATGTTTGTAGTGGAAGGTGTGGCAATGGTAAGCCTAGGCCAACTCATTAAGTTGAATAACCCCGATATCAATGGCAACTTTTAATAGTTCAAATGAAGTTGTTGCGTTTAGTTTATTACAAATATTTGTTTTATGTACGTGAGCGGTTTTCGGCATCATGCCGAGCTGTTGAGCAACCTGTTTGGCATTTAAGCCTTTGGCAAAAAGTGGTAGAGCCTCAATTTCTCTATTTGTTAAAAGGTCTTTTTTATCAGAAACACAGGTGTAGTTGAAGTTAACGTCTTCACTGATGTAGCGATGGCCGCGCATTACTGTTTTTACCGCATCAATCATAGCGTCTGAAGCTGAGCGCTTTGACACATAACCAAGCGCCCCGAGTTGTATTGCATTACTGACGTACGGTTCATGGTCATGCATAGAAGCTACAATGGTTTTTATTTCTGGGTAATGCTCATTTAAGTATGATAGAAAAGTCAGGCCAGTCTCACCTTCGTGCATTGAAATATCAACGATAAAGACATCTGGCTGGTCAATATTTACTGCTAACTTTGCTTCGTTCACTGAGCAAGCTTCAATTATTACTTGCCAGTTTAACTCGAGCTCAAGTAGTTTTTTAAAACTATCTCGAACTAACTGATGATCTTCAATGATACCAATCCGCATAAATCCCTCCATTTTCAGGAATTATACATCTAAATCAATTTATTATGTCTAAGAATTATTCCTAGTGAAATTACCTATCGATTCTTAAGATGAACGTTAATGTAGGTTTGTAGCAATGATGTACTGCAAAAGTGGTGTTAACCGTGCAAAGGGCTAAGTCTTGTTACTATTGATAGCTTTAAACACTGAGTAGCTAACGGCTAATACTAGGCAGATGGTGGCGGGGATAAAGAGTGCATTAAATTTATAAAACTGGAATGCATAAGCACCTAATGTGCCACCGCAAATGAATCCTGAGATGATCAGTAAAAACAACAGTGCTTTGCGTTTATCAAAGGGTTCGCCTCTTAATTTAGCGCCAAGCATTAGCCCTAGATCAGTAAAAATACCGGTAACATGGGTGGTGCGAATAACTGCGCCGCTGTAAGTGGTGGCTAACGCGTTTTGTAAGCCGCAGGCTGCGGATGCTAAATAGTGCCCGTTTACAGAGTCATTCGATAAAAAATACACTGAGCTTGCTAACAGCATGGCTTCAAATAACAGCAAGCTGCTGTAGTTATGGCCGAGTTTTAATGCACCACTTTGCAAAAAAGCGCCGGAGATCGCCGCACCAGCCAAAAAACTCAGTAGGATAAGAGCTAGGTGTAATACATCAGTAACGGGGGAGGTAACAAGGCTTGTGCCAAGGAGTGTTGCAGTGCCTGATAGATGGGAAATTGATTGATGTTTGAACCCTAGTAACCCTATCGAATTAACAAGCCCAGCAACAAGCGCAAGTAAAAACGATCCATATTCTACCCAACGAGGTAATTTTGAAATCACGGCTAACAGTTAATTTAATAAAATCTGTTTGGTAACGTATCAGTTCGTTATTTATTAAACAATAGCTAGCTAAATTTTCAGTGCATAGCATAGTGTGTGCTGGATCAGCAATATTTAGGTAGCTGTTGTGGATTGGTTGCTTACCAGTGCTAAAAATTCCTGCTCGGGTAATGGCTTTGCAAACAAATAGCCTTGGCCATAATCACACCCTATACCAAGTAATAATTGCTGCTGCTGTGGTGTTTCAATGCCTTCGGCAATCACTTTTAAACCAAATTGATGTGCCATAGTGATAATTGCTTTGCATAACGCGAGATCTTGATTGTCGGCTTGAATGTTATCAACAAAACATTTATCAATTTTTAAATAATCTGCGTCCATTTGTTGCAAGTAGGCAAGCGATGAATAACCGGTGCCAAAGTCATCTAAAGCGAGTTCCATACCCGATTTTACCAGCGCTTTCAGGCGTTGTTGGGTGAGTTGCTCTGGTGCGATCATTAACCCTTCGGTGATCTCGCTAACAATTGCACTCGGTGGTAAATTGGCGGCTTCTAGCAAGGCTGGCCACTGATCAATACCGCTATCAAGGCAACTAAATTGCACTGGCGAGACATTAATACTAAGTTGAAAGTTGGCATCAACCTGGGCTCGTAAAACTGTTAGCGTTTGTAATGCGCGAGTAAATACAAATTGTCCTAATGGGTTGATATATCTAGACTCTTCGGCTAAAGGTATAAATTCAGCGGGACTAATTACGCCGCGTGTCGGGTGGCGCCAGCGCAATAGTGCTTCTGCTTTATGAATGTGCCCAGAATCTAGGTTAACGATTGCTTGGTAATAAAGATCAAATTGTTTTTGTTCAATGCCATAGCGCATATTTTTGAGTAAATCCATACGCGCTTGTGCTTGCTCGCGTAAGTTGTGATTGAAAAACTCAAAACAGTTACGACCACTTTGTTTAGCTTTATACATGGCTTGGTCGGCGGCTTTTAATAACAGCTCTGAGCTATCGCCATCGATTGGTGCAATAGCGATTCCGATGCTGGTTGCTATGTGTAGTTCTTCGCCTTCGAGTATAAATGCTTTTGTCATGGCATTGAGGATATCGTTGGCTACTTTTTTAATGTGTTCTTCAGTGACTAGCTTGGCATGCACAATGACAAATTCGTCGCCACCAATACGTGCAATAAACTCAATATCAACAATTTCTTGTTGCAAACGAATTGCGATCAACTTTAGTAATTCGTCACCATAAAAATGGCCTAAGGTGTCATTTATGTCTTTGAAATGATCAAGATCAAGTAGCATGATCACCAGTGGCTCATTAGGATTTAAGGCGTTGTTGAGGCGCTGATTTAAGCGCTCTTTAAGCTCAATTCGATTAGGTAGATTGGTTAAATGATCAAAGTGAGTTTGATGCCATATCAGATCTTCGGCTGCTTTTTTAGCGGTAATATCGGTAAAAATCGCGACTCTGCGCTGCGCTTCAGAATGTTCATTGTATACAGTATCGATAGTAAGCCACTCTGTGAATAACTCGCCATCTTTACGACGGTTAATTATTTCACCTTGCCAACGGCCAGTCTCTTGTAATTGCAGCCACATTTCTTGATAAAACGCTTTGCTGTGCTTGCCTGAAGCTAAGATAGCGGTGGTATTGCCCAGGATTTCATTTTTACTGTATTGAGTTACTTCACAAAAAGCCGGGTTAACATCTAAGATAATGCCGTTTGGATCGGTAATTGCCATTCCTTCACTGCTATTTGAGTAGACCAATGAGGCCAGATGAGATGCTTTTTCAGCGTTCTTTCGCTGGCTGATATCTTGCAATACAATAGTGTACTCGTTGCTATTATGCTTGGCACTGATCCGCGCTTCAAATACTTGCTCAACTTCGCTGTTATTGATTGTTAATTCAAATTGGCTAGTTTTATTTTTGCAGGGCAAATGCTGAAGTAACTGTTTACTTTTTTCTTCACCAAGTAGCTCGCGAAGGTGTAACTTTGAACGTGTATACACAGGTAAATTTAACTGTGAAATTTGCCCACCTAAGTTCAGTACATCACCGTGAACATTGATCCGAATGTAGGTATCAGGCAAAGCGTTTAATAAACTACTTAATTCGTCATGTTGGCGTTTGACACTCGCTTCTGCCGTCAGACGTGTTTGCGCCATCGCTTTAAAATGTTGATAGAGAGTATTCAGCTCTGGGCTATTTAAAGAAAACTGTTTTGGTAATAACCCTTGCGCAAGCTCTTTAATCGTCAGAGTGAGTTGTGCTATGGGCGTTAATACGTTGCGCTTTAATTGGTTATGAGCAAATATAGACAGGCCAATAATCATCAATGTAAATGCAGCTAATGTGATAAAAAATAGTTGGTTGGCAGCTTGAATTGCGTTATTAAATGGCATGACAACATAGACATTTAGGCTATTTTTAGTTTCATCGGTATACATGGTTTTACTGTGTAAAATGTGATTAATACCTTGCAATTCAATTGTGCTATTGAGCATTGGTAGTTCAGAGCTAAATCCATAGGCGTTAATATTTTCGCCAAACAGCGATGGATCGTTAGGGTAATTTGCAATAATGCGACCGTTGTTGTCGGTTATAACAGCAATGGCATCTTCGGGTAAGTGAGAGTTGGCAAGTATCTGGCTCCACCAATCTAATGTGACAACCGTTACTACTGCCCCATATACTTGTTGCTGCTGATCAATAAGTGGATAAGCAAAATTGAAACTGAGGGAATTGATACTGCGATCTTTTTGAAAATAGCCAATGGCAAAGCTTTTAGTTGCCACAGCATTTTTAAAGTATTCACGATCGGCAATATTAATATTTTCTTTGCGTCCTTGCGATAAACACACCGCGTCGCCTTGCATGTTGACGATACCAATATTTGCAATTTCAGGTTGAAGTTTTTGTATTTTAGCTAAGTAATAAGGGCAGCCGGTTTGTAGTGGCGCGGCAAAATCTTTTAAGTCAGCAAGTTGAGTGGTAAATGTTTTTATTTTTTTGAGTAGCTCAGTTTGCTGCTCAACAAGCTGTTCGGCAACCGTTAAAGCCTGCAGCCGACTTTCTTGGCGTGCGGTTTCTTTGGCATGCCAAAGGCTAAATAAGATCACCAAAATGCCGGGTAAGCTCAGTAAGATAAATAACCGATAAAGTCGATGTTGTAACGATGAGGAAAAAATAACAATACTCTTCATACTGGGCTTTGGCATAAAATTGTAGCCAATTAAGTTGAAAATAACCATATATAATATAAGGTTAATTGCGGTTTATCTAATAAAGACCAAAGTAATAGCTCTGAAGAGTAAGATTGTGCTGAGCAAAGCTCAGTATCTATGAGGATTTATAGCAAACGTAACAACCAGCTAAATTGACTTAGCTTTATTTTATTGGCTGAATTTTGGCTATGACCATTTAGCGCTTGATAGCCTGCACCTGCCGTAAAGGCACTGGCAATACCGACATTCGATACTGCAAAGCGTTTAAGTCGGTAGTTGAAAGCTTGATGATGTTGCTGTTTTAACGCATTGATGCTATTCATTTTTTGACTTAAGTGACGAACTTTATGATTTGGTTTCTTAATAAAATAATCAATTAGCATTATTCACCCCTATTTATATTGAGTAATTGTTTAATGCTGTGCGCAGTTTTATCAAAGCCAATTTTGCTGCTGATATAACCAATGTTTTTCCACAGCCACATTAAACAAAGCAATTGTAAGCCAATTAGACATACAGCACTGAGCCATATTGATTGACTAAAGGCAAAAACCGCAAAGCCAAGTGTGATCAGCAAACCGGCCCACAACAATACTAAACCACCGGCAAAACTTACCAGCAAAATAATAGTCAATGCCAAAGAGCGAGTTGATAGTCGCCACTCGGCACTCGCTAATTCTTTGCAAATACCAGCCTGTTGGCGATAGTCTTGATAAAGTTGCTCACCATATTGAGATAATTTAGCAAGATGATCTTGCCACTGATCAGCACTTTGCGGTGCAGGATCAGCGGCTTGATGCTGTTTATCTTTAGGATCGGTATGTGGTTGCATAATTGCTTACTTGCTACGGCGAAATAGTGCTGTCACTAGCATACCAGCAGCAAACGCAAGACCAGCTGTAGCAAGCGGGTTTTCAGAGGCTAATTGACGAGTTTTACCACTGTATTCAGACAGTTTTTCACGCGCAATTTTTTGCTTTTCAGTGAGTGTTTCAGCTGAACTTGAAGCACCATGACGAATACTTTGTTCTGCTGTTGCAGCCTTTGAAGACAGCGAATCAACAGCAAGATGAGCCGCTGAGGTTGCTTTGTCTGTTAATGGTGATTCAGTGTGAGCAGCAATATCATCAACTTTTTTACTGGTTTTTGCAGCTGAATTTGAACTTGATGTTGAAGTAGTCATAGTAATCGTTCCTTAAATATAAAACTAGATTGTGTAATACTTGTTGCAGCCTTCGTACCACTTCTACGATCTTATTTAAATTCTTAAAAATCAATGGTTTGTTTTTTATCTTGTGAATCGCTTTGTTTGAAATAACAGCGTTTAAAGTAACTATTGCAAAAAGATCGCGTAAATTTTACAAGATCTATTAAGCAGCAATTCGCTACTAATATTTTGTAACTGTTCATTGATTATTCATTAATCATTTAAGTCTATTTATTTTGTTTTATCTCAGAATAAAATATTTTTTTTGATGTTATCCACTTTTTCCCACGTAATTCAGTAGCTTCGCGCTAGGCCTTATTTTTTCTGGCTTTAACACACCATTATAGGTTTCTGCTGACTTGACAAAATAGCTTGTCAAGCCCTAAACTGGAGCACTGTGGTAAAAAGTGGTATTTAGTGGATCAAATTGGATCAAATTAATCAAAACAGATTAATTACAAACTTTTAAAGTAGGCTTTTTATGTTCCGTGGTGCGAGTTCACTGAGTTTGGATGACAAAGGACGATTTGCGGTACCGACTAAGTACCGAGACTCGCTGTTGTCTGAAGATCAGGGGACGGTGATCTGTACTGTCGCACTGAACGAGCCTTGCTTGTGGTTGTATCCACTGGCGCAATGGCAGGATATAGAAGATCGCTTAGCTAAAATTTCCAATATGAATCCACGCGCTCGACGCATGCAACGGATGTTGTTAGGTAATGCAACAGAATACCAATTAGATAAAAATGGCCGAATATTGCTGGCACCGTCGTTACGGTCTCATGCTGATTTAGGCAAAAAAATCATGTTGGTCGGTTTGATGAATAAATTTGAGATCTGGGATGAAGAACGTTGGCATGAACAAATGCGCCAAGATACCGAAATTGAACGACTCGGTGAGTTTGAATCAACCCCAGACTTAGATAATTTTTCGCTCTGATCACACAATAAAAAGGCAAACAATAGCTAATGACAGCGCAATTTGAACATATTTCCGTACTAATGGACGAAACCATCGAAGGTCTAGCAATTAAGCCAGACGGTATTTATATGGATGGTACATTTGGCCGTGGCGGACATTCTGGACAAATCTTGGCGCGCCTTGGTGAACATGGCCGATTACAAGCTATTGACCAAGATCCACAAGCGATCAAGTCTGCCGAAAAGTTTGCCGACGATAGCCGTTTTGCCATTGCCCATACTCGCTTTTCTAACCTATACGAAGTAGCAGAGCAAAACGATCTATTAGGAAAAGTAGATGGTATTTTATTAGATATCGGTGTGTCATCACCACAACTAGACGATGCCGAGCGTGGTTTTAGCTTTATGAAAGATGGCCCGCTTGATATGCGCATGGATCCTACCAGCGGCCGCAGTGCTGCGCAGTGGTTAGCTGAAGCCGAGCTGGAGGAGATTGTTCATGTGATCAAAACTTATGGCGAAGAAAAATTTGGTCGTCGTATTGCACATAAAGTGCTTGAAGTGCGAGCACATACGCCGATTACAACAACTAAGCAACTAGCTGATTTAGTTGACGAAGCAGTGCCAGTAAAAGACAAATTCAAACATCCTGCGACGCGTACTTTCCAAGCTATTCGTATTTATATCAACAGTGAATTGGAAGAGATTCAAACGGCATTACAAGCTGCGTTGGGTGTATTAAAGCCCGGTGGTCGATTAGTGGTGATTTCGTTTCATTCACTTGAAGACCGTATTGTTAAACAGTTTATTAAAAAACAGAGTAAGGGAGCGGCGTTACCCAGAGGTCTGCCTTTAACTGATGCACAAATAAATCAAAATCTGACGTTAAAAGCAGTGGGTAAAGCTATTAAGCCAAGCCAAGCTGAAGTTGACCGTAACCCACGTTCACGCAGTTCAGTACTTAGGGTGGCACAGAGATTGGGATGAAGCCAAAAGCGAATCATCGACAACCCAATTTATTTTTAGAAATAATCAAAGGCCTAGGAGCAAACAAGTTAACCTCGGCCTTACTGGTTGTGATATTCGCATCTAGTTTGAGTGTGGTGCAGGTCACTCACTTTGCTCGCCAAGAGCTGATTGAACAAGATCAGCTGTTACAACAGCGAGATGAACTCGATTTAGAATGGCGTTATCTATTAGTTGAAGAAGAGTTTTATTCGCAACATGCGCGCATTGAAGAAATTGCTATTGAGCAACTGCAAATGAAACGGTCCACAAGCCAAGACGAACAGGTGATAGTACTGCCATGAGAAGTAGAGGAAAAAAACCAGTAAATAGTTTGATCACATGGCGTTTTATGCTGGTGTGCTCTGTGGTGCTGCTGGTTTTTGTGACTTTAGTATCTCGTGCTGCTTATTTGCAAGTTATCGAGCCTGATAAAGCCCGTTCAGAAAGTAATAAACGTACCGTGCGCGTGGAAAAGTTGCATGTGCAACGCGGGATGATTTTTGACCGTAATGGCAAAGAACTTGCTGTTAGTGTGCCCGTTGTAAGTGTATATGCGGATCCTAAAGCATTACATAAATCACTGCGTGCTAAAGTGCTCAAACAGGCGCGCAAAAATGGCGAAGATGAGAATGCCCTTGCAGAAAATACCGCGCTACTTGAACAACGTATTGCGCTGTACTACAAAAATGATTTACGTTGGCGTGAGCTTGCCGATGTACTGCGTATTGAACCGAAAAAAATTAATGGTCGCTTGCGGGATGATGCCAGTCGCCGCTTTGTTTATCTAAAACGCCAAGTAACCCCTGCCGTTGCCAATTATATTGGCGATTTACGTCTGCCTGGTATTCATTTATTAGATGAATCAAAACGCTATTACCCTGCCGGAGAAGTCACCGCACATGTGCTTGGTTTTACCAATATTGATGGTAAAGGTATCGAAGGTATAGAGAAGCTTTACGAAAACGCATTAACTGGCGTTGAAGGTCGTCGCACAATTCGTAAAGATGCACAGGGTCGTGAAGTTGAAGTGCTTGATGAACGTGAACGGATTGAACCCGAAAACATCCAACTTAGTATTGATCAGCGTATTCAAGCGATAGCCTATAAAGCGGTTAAATCAGCCGTGCTGACCTACAAAGCAACGTCTGGCTCTGCGATGGTGGTCGATGTGAGAACTGGTGAAGTGTTAGCGATGGTTAACAGCCCGTCTTTTAATCCAAATAATTTAAATGATGCAGCGCCACATAAACGTCGTAACCGAGCGATCACTGATTTGTTCGAACCAGGTTCAACCGTTAAGCCTCTAGCCATATTAGCTGGGTTAGACTACGGCTCAATCCAACCGGATGATAAAATTGATACTTACCCAGGCTGGATGCGCATCGGTGGTACGTTAGTTACAGACTCGCGTAACCATGGTGAAATGACCTTACGTGAGATTTTAAAGTACTCCAGTAACATGGGGGTGACAAAAATAACGCAAGATGTACCGAAGGATTACTTTGTTGGCTTGTTCCAAAAAGTTGGCTTTGGTTCTGATACCGGCACCGGCATGGTTGGTGAAAGTAGTGGCTTGTTTTATCCGAATCGACGTTGGTCTGACCATGAAATTGCAGCACTTTCTTTTGGCTATAACGTTGCTGTAAGCACCGCACAAATGGCGCGTTTTTATGCCATGTTAGGTGCCGGCGGGATCAATAGACCATTGACCATCCTCAAGCAAGATTCAATCCCTGAAGGCGAGCGTATTTTTCAACAAAAAGATGTTGAAGCGGTTGTGCATATGATGGAAAGCGTTTTTGAAGAAGGTGGTACAGCGAGCCGCATAAAAGTTGATGGTTATCGTGCTGCGGGTAAAACGGGTACCTCTAAAAAAGCCGCTGCAGGTGGTTATGGTGATGAGTATGTTGGTTACTTTACAGGTATAGCACCTGCGAGTAATCCACGTTTAGCTGTTGTTGTAATGATCAATGAGCCCGGTGGAGATGTTTATTATGGCGGTGCAACTGCAGGACCAGTGTTTGCAGAAATAATCTCCAATGCGTTAAGAATTTTAAACGTGGCACCAGACAAAGGCTCGGTTGCCTACGTGAAGGGCATAGATGATGATGCGTGATTTAAAAATAATTTTACAACAAATAGAAGTAGCAGCAACAAGCTTACTAGTAAAGCACTTGCGTTTGGATAGTCGAGATGTCACCCCTGGGGATGTCTTTGTAGCAATTAAAGGTCATCAATTAGATGGCGGACAATTTATTGATAAAGCGATTGCAAATGGTGCAGTTGCAGTAATTGCTGATCGTTTATGTGAGTTTGAATGTGATTTTGAACCGCTTTATTTAATTTCCGATTTGAATAAGAAATTGCCCGCATTAGCGAGTCATTTTTATCAGCAACCAAGTAAACAATTAGATGTGGTGGGTGTTACTGGCACCAATGGTAAATCAACTACCACTGCGATGATTGCTCATTTAGCTAAGTTTTGCGACACCCAATCAGCGATTATCGGTACGCTTGGGTATGGGCAACCAGAAAGTTTAACTGAGTTAATCAATACCACACCGTCTTGTGTTGATTTACAAAGAATATTAGCGCAACTTGCCACTGACAATAACAAACTGGTGGCGATGGAAGTGTCATCACATGGTTTGGTACAGCAGCGTGTTGCGAAAACGCACTTTAAAGCTGCTGTGTTTACCAATTTATCGCGCGATCATTTAGATTACCACGGTGATATGGCCAGTTATGCCGATGCAAAGTTAATGCTAATGCGAGATTTTGACGCGCAGCTGGTGGTACTAAATCAAGATGATAACCAAGTAGAGCAATGGTTAGAACAATACGATTTTAATAACTTAGTGTGTTATGGCCATAAAAACTTGCAGCCAAAAGGTGCTAAGTTTGTGTACTTCACTGATGTTTCTTACCATAAAACCGGTATATCGGCACAGTTTACGACAAGTTGGGGTGATATTGCTATTACCTGTCCGCTGTTTGGCGAATTTAATTTATATAATTTAGCGGCTGCAATCGCAACTTTACTTGGTTTAGGTTACCCATTAGATCAATTGGCAGCGGGTTGTGCAAGCTTGCAACCAGTTGCTGGACGCGTGCAAGCATTTAGCGCGCCAAACCAACCAACCTGTATTGTTGATTATGCTCACACGCCAGATGCGTTAGCTTTAGCATTGCAAGCATTGCAACAACATGTGCCCGGTGGCGTAAGTTGTGTATTTGGTTGCGGCGGAGACCGTGATAAAGGTAAGCGACCAATGATGGCCCAAGCGGCTGAGCAAAATGCTGATAAAGTAATTATTACCAGTGATAACCCGCGTAGCGAAGATCCATGGCAGATCATTAAAGGTGTTGCTGCTGGTTTAAGCCAGCCTGATCGTGCGCACTTAGAAGCTGACCGTGCTCATGCTATTGCCTTTGCAATAGATAACGCAAATGCCAATGACGTAGTGCTTATTGCAGGTAAAGGCCATGAAGATTATCAAATAATTGGTACGCAACGGATAGATTTTTGCGATCGTAAATTTGTCCAGCAGCACTTACAACAAAAGCAAAAGCTAGACCCACAAGAACAACAAATAAGAGGATCGCAGTTATGATCCCAATGGATTTTGATTGGCTAGCAAATGTGCTAGCAACTGATTATCAAGGTGATAATCAAACAGTAAAAAATATTAATACCGATACTCGCACCGTATGCGAAGGAGAAGTATTTTTAGCGCTACAAGGCCCTAATTTTGATGGCCATCAGTTTTTACAACAAGCGAAAGACAAAGGCGCAATTGCCGCTATTGTTAGTCAAAAAGTTGCCGTTGATATTCCACAGTTTTTAGTTACGGATACGCGTATTGCGCTAGGCGAAATTGGTGCTGCGGTAATGGCCAGTGTGGCACCAAAAACTATCGCAATTACAGGCAGTGTCGGTAAAACCACAGTAAAAGAAATGTGCGCAGCTATTTTAGCTCCTCACGGTGAAGTACTGTCGACCAAAGGTAATTTTAATAATGATATTGGCGTGCCATTAACCTTGTTACGCCTAGAACCGCAGCACAAATATGCGGTGATTGAGCTTGGCGCTAACCATATTGGTGAAATTGCCTATACCACGGCGATGACTAAGCCCGATGTTGCCGTTGTTTGTAATGTGGCAGCTGCGCATATTGAGGGTTTTGGCTCTCTTGCGGGTGTGGCAACGGCTAAAAGTGAAATTTACGATGGTTTGAAAGAGCATGGCATTGCGCTAGTTAACTGTGACAGCGAATTCAGTGATGGTTGGCTTACTAAGTTACAAGGGCGCAGTGTCAAACGTTTTTCAAGCACTGATAAACTAGATATATGGGCAGAAGAAGTCAGCCTCGATGAGCAAGCTCAGGCGTCTTTTTATATTTGTACCAAGCAGCATCGAGTACCCGTTAAGCTTGCATTGCCAGGTCGTCACAATGTTACAAACGCCCTTATAGCAGCTGCATTAACCTGTGAATTTGGCGTTAGTCTTGAGGCTGTGGCAACGGCACTCGCAACCATGGCTGAAGTAAAAGGCCGAGTAAACATTATTCAAGTCAATGAAACACTAACCGTGATTGATGACACTTATAATGCCAATGTGCAATCGGTTAAGGCTGCAATTGATTTATTACGCGACCTCCAAGGTCAGCGTATTTTAGCGTTAGGTGATATGGGAGAACTTGGTGAAGAAGCCGCGCTTTATCACCAACAAGTTGGCGCCTATGCCAAACAACAAGGTATTGATGAGTTGTATAGCTTAGGTGTACTGAGTCAATACGCCAGTGATGAATTTGCTAAACCACAGCGGCATTTTTCAAGCCGCGAGGAACTGTTGCAACAATTACAAGCACAGTTAACTGACTCAGCACAAAAAACCACCATAGTCGTGAAGGGATCGCGCAGTTCTCGCATGGAATTATTAGTACAAGATTTAGTTAACAGCCAGCAAACTGGCCGCAATGGAGTATCTCAATGTTAGTTTGGCTGGCCGAGTATTTAACACAATATTACAGTGCATTTAATGTGTTCTCGTATTTAACCGTTCGCGCTGTATTTGGTATTTTAACGGCACTATTAATTTCTTTATATTTTGGCCCTAAGTTGATCCGAGCATTGCAAAGAATGCAAATTGGTCAAGTGGTTCGTAACGATGGCCCGGAGTCGCATTTATCGAAAAAAGGCACCCCAACCATGGGAGGCTTGTTAATTTTAGCGTCTATTTTTACCAGTACTTTGCTGTGGGCTGATTTAGCGAATAAATATGTATGGGCTACCTTGTTTGTGATCGGCTCATTGGGAATTGTGGGCTTTGTTGATGATTACCGTAAAGTGATCCGCAAAGATCCAAAAGGGTTGATTGCGAAATGGAAGTATTTTTGGCAGTCAGTGATTGCCTTAGTGGTTGCCTGCGCATTATTTTTTACTGCTAATCATGCCAACGAAACATCATTAGTAGTGCCGTTTTTTAAAGATGTATTACCGCAGCTAGGTTTGTTTTACATAGTTATGACTTACTTTGTCGTGGTGGGGACGTCAAATGCTGTGAATCTGACCGATGGCTTGGATGGTTTGGCCATTGTACCGACTATTTTAGTGGCAGCAGCACTGGCTATTATTGCTTACTTAACAGGTAACGTGAATTTCTCTGCTTACTTGCATATTCCACATTTACCATTGGCCAGTGAGTTGGTTGTAGTATGTACCGCCATTGTTGGTGCCGGATTAGGCTTTTTATGGTTTAACACTTACCCAGCACAAGTATTTATGGGTGATGTTGGTTCATTAGCGCTTGGTGGAGCATTGGGTATTATTGCTGTATTAGTTCGCCAAGAGTTAATTTTAATCATTATGGGCGGTGTATTTGTGATGGAAGCACTGTCGGTTATCTTGCAAGTTGGCTCTTATAAATTACGTGGCCAACGGATTTTTAGAATGGCACCAATCCACCATCATTACGAGTTAAAAGGCTGGCCTGAGCCACGAGTTATCGTGCGTTTTTGGATAATTTCTATCGTGCTAGTGTTAGCTGGCCTAGTAACATTAAAGATCAGGTAAATGATGTATTTAAACGAGATGAAAAACAAACATATTACAGTGCTCGGACTCGGTGTAACCGGTCTGGGCATTGTGCGTTTTTTATTATCTCAAGGTTTAACGCCTAATGTAGTTGATAGTCGCCAATCACCGCCCGGTTGTGATTGGTTGCAACAACATGCGCCAAATTTAACGACGCAGTTTGGTGATTTAGCAACTGCACAGCTTGAAAGCGCCGATATGATCATCATCAGCCCTGGTTTAAGTTTAACACTTCCAGCAGTTGCACAAGCAATGCAAGCGGGTGTTGAAGTGATTGGTGATATTGAGTTATTTGCCCGTTTAACAGACAAGCCGGTGGTGGCTGTAACAGGCTCTAACGGTAAATCGACTGTCGTTACGTTGGCTTATGAAGTATTGAAAATGGCTGGTTATAAGGTCGGACTTGGCGGAAATATTGGTACTGCCGCACTGGATTTATTAGCTGATGATTTTGATGTTTACGTATTAGAGCTATCGAGTTTTCAGCTCGATACGATGCACAGCTTAAAGCTGGTTAGCGCTACGGTACTTAATGTGTCGGAAGATCATTTAGATCGTTACCCGAGCTACCAAGCCTATATTGATTCAAAACAAACGATTTATGCTAATGCCGCGCTGGCTGTAGTAAATAAGACTGACCCAGCAACGTATACACAAACAATGCCGCAATTAAGCTTTGGCTTAGAAAATGCGGATTATTGTTTAATGACGTATCAAGGTGACAGTTACTTTAGTTATCAAGGCAAAGCTCTATTGCCTGTTAGTAGCTTGGCCGTAGTTGGTCGTCATAATCAGCTAAATGCGTTAGCGGTTATGGCATTATTGAGCCCATTTGATATCAGTGCTAGTCAGTTTGCACAAGCTTTTAGCCAATTTACTGGCTTGGCGCATCGTTGTCAGTTTGTTGCCGAGCAAGCGGGGGTTAAATATTTTAATGACTCTAAAGCTACGAATGTCGGGGCCACCATTGCGGCGATAGAAAGTTTAGCCGATCAGGCCAAGCAACTAGTAGTGATTGCCGGAGGCGATGCCAAAGGCGCCGATCTCGATAGCTTAAAGCCGTATTTACAACAGCAAGTTAAAGCGCTTATTTGTTTTGGTAAAGATGCCAAAGCACTGGTTGCGTTGACTGACAAAGGCCACTTAACAGAAAATATGCAGCAAGCGGTGATGCTTGCCAAGCAACTTGCCACTGCGGGCGATATTGTGTTGCTTGCACCTGCATGTGCCAGTATCGATATGTATAACAATTATATGCAACGTGGTGAGCACTTTAGTCAATGCGTATTAGCGGAGGCAGTATGATTGCTTTAGCTAATATTCGTGACACCCTGACTCCTAAGCCTTCGGCGCAGTTATACGATGTGCCACTGTTATATTGTGTGATCATGCTAATTGGCTTGGGGTTTGTGATGGTGACGAGTGCGTCGATGCCGACCGCTGATCGCTTATTTAACAATCCCTATCATATTATTATTCGCCACAGCATGTTTTTGGCGATGGGCTTTGTGCTGTTTTGGATCACCTGCTGTGTACCAATGACCTGGTGGAAACGCTCGAATCCTTACTTATTACTGTTTGGCATGGCGCTACTGATAGTGGTGTTAATCGTTGGGCGTGAAGTGAATGGCGCAAAACGTTGGATCCCAGTAGGTCCGGTGGGCTTTCAGGTTGCTGAAGCGGCTAAATTATTCTTTTTCAGTTATATCGCCGGTTACTTAGTGCGTAAACGCGAGGAAGTTCAAGAAAATATTAAAGGCTTTGCTAAGCCAATCGCAGTGTTTGCAGTTTACGCATTGTTGATTTTATTACAGCCCGATTTAGGCACTGTGGTGGTGATGTTTGTAACTACCGTAGGCTTATTGTTCTTAGCTGGGGCTAAGTTATGGCAGTTTTTTGCCTTGATATTAACAGGCGTAGGCTTAGTCGTATTGCTCATTATTGTTGAGCCATATCGGATGGCGCGGGTGGTCGGTTTTCTAGAACCATGGGATGACCCATTTGGTAAAGGCTACCAGTTAGTACAATCGCTGATGGCATATAGCCAAGGTGGTTGGTTTGGCCAAGGTTTAGGTAATAGTGTGCAAAAATTGCAATATTTACCTGAAGCCCATAATGACTTTATTTTTGCGGTGATTGGCGAAGAGTTAGGTTTTATCGGTATCGTCAGTATTTTAATGGTGTTTGGTACTTTGGTGTTTAGAGCACTGTTAATTGGTCAGCAAGCACTTAAATGTGGCAAAGAATATGAAGGTTACTTTGCATTCGCAATAGGTATTTGGTTTGCATTTCAAACCATGGTTAATGTGGGGGCGAGTGCCGGTATTTTGCCAACCAAAGGTTTAACCTTGCCGTTTGTATCTTATGGTGGCTCAAGTTTACTTATCATGACTATTGCGGCAGGTATTTTATTACGCGTGGATTTTGAAACCAAAATGGCCACTAAACAAGCAACATCCGGTGGAGGCAAGCGATGAATAAAAAATTAGTCGTTGTTGCTGGTGGTACTGGCGGGCATATTTTTCCCGGCATAGCTGTGGCTGATCACTTAAGGCAACAAGGTTGGCAAGTGAGTTGGATTGGCACTGCTGATCGAATGGAAGCGCAGGTTGTACCAAAGCATAATATTGAGATTGATTTTATTAATGTTAAAGGTGTACGTGGCAATGGCCTTGCACGTTTAGTAAAAGCCCCTTTTATGGTGATTAATGCCATATTACAAGCACGCAAAGTATTGAAAAAACAACAACCTGATGTTGTGTTAGCAATGGGCGGCTATGTTACTGGGCCGACTGGCATTGCCGCAAAAAGCTTAGGTATACCACTGGTGATCCATGAGCAAAATGCGGTTGCCGGTATGAGTAATAAGTACCTAGCCAAGTTTGCCAATAAAGTGTTGGCTGCATTTCCGCAAGCATTTGCCTCTGGATACAGTGACGTGGTTGGTAATCCGGTACGAGCCAGCGTAGCAAATGTGGCAATGCGGGAAGTATCAAGTCCGGTTAACGTGTTGGTCGTTGGTGGCTCGTTAGGTGCGCAGGTGCTAAACCAAACTTTGCCAGCAGCATTTAAACAGCTCAGTGAAGAGTTTCAGATCAATACATGGCATCAAACCGGTAAAGGTCATTTAGGCTCAGTAACACAGGCATATCAGCAGCAAGGTTTTAGTGCTGAACAAGCTAAGGTGGCTGAGTTTATTGATGATATGGATACCGCTTATAGCTGGGCAGATATTGTAATTTGCCGCGCGGGGGCGTTAACCGTAAGTGAGATTGCTGCTGCAGGAAAAATGGCCGTGTTTGTGCCGTTTCCGCATGCGGTTGACGATCATCAAACTGCGAATGCAAAATTTTTAGTTGATGGCAATGCGGCATTATTAATGCCACAGGGGCAGTTCAATCAACACAGTATTGTTGAACTATTACGCCCGTATTTAGCCAAACCAGCATTAATCAGTGAACTTGCAAGCAATGCTAAGCAATTGGCGACACTAGAAGCTACTGCCAATGTCGCATGGCATTGTATGGATGCCGCAGGTGTCCCCTTGTCAGCGCTGCAAGTAACAGAAAAAAGAGATAATTAAGTGAAACAAATGTCAACACACAAGAGCACTCGCCCGGCAATGCGCCGAATTAGCACTATCCACTTTATTGGTATTGGTGGCGCAGGAATGGGCGGTATTGCCGAAGTACTCGCATTTGAAGGATATCGTATTACTGGCTCTGATATTGCCCATAGTGCAATGACCGAACGTTTGATCCAAGCTGGGGCTGAAGTGTTTATTGGCCATCATCAAAGTAATGTTAAAGATGCCAATGTAGTGGTGGTTTCAAGTGCAATTGATGAAGCTAATCCTGAGATTATTGCTGCTAAGGCGGCACGTATTCCGGTTGTGCGCCGTGCAGAAATGTTGGCCGAGCTAATGCGCTTTCGCCACGGTATTGCTATCGCTGGTACTCATGGTAAAACCACCACCACTAGTTTGATCGCGAGTATTTATGCTCAAGCTGGGCTGGATCCAACCTTTATTATTGGTGGTTTACTTAATAGTGCGGGTAGTAACGCAAAAGTCGGTAAAAGTGATTTTTTAATTGCTGAAGCTGATGAGAGTGATGCGTCATTCTTGCATTTGCAACCTATGGTATCGGTGATCACTAATATTGAAGAAGATCACATGGATACCTACGGCGGTAGCTTAGAAAAAATGAAAGATACTTATGTGGACTTCATTCATAACCTGCCTTTTTATGGCCTTGCTGTGGTGTGTATCGATTCAGAAGTGGCAGCTGAGCTTATTCCGCGATTTGGCCGTCCTGTGATCACTTATGGTGAATCAAGCGACGCCGATTACCGCATGACTGATTTTAGCCAAACGGCAAATACCAGTCAGTTTAAAGTGCGCACTAAGCAAGGTGATGATTTAACTGTGCATTTAAATATGCCAGGTAAACATAATGCATTGAACGCCACTGCAGCGATTGCTGTTGCAAAAGATCAACAAATAGCTGATCACGCGATTTTAGAAGCATTGCAACAGTTTGAAGGTATCGGACGTCGTTTTCAGCATTATGGCGATTTTGAAAACGAACGTGGCAAAGTAATGCTGGTGGATGATTATGGTCATCACCCTTCAGAAGTTGCAGCGACTATAGCGGCAATTCGCCAAGGCTGGCCTGATAAACGCTTAGTAATGATTTATCAACCACATCGCTTTACTCGTACTCGTGATTTATATGAAGACTTTGTAAAAGTGTTAGCCGATGTTGATCAGTTATTATTGCTTGATGTATACGGCGCTGGTGAAGAGCCAATTATTGGCGCAGACAGTAAAAGTTTATGTCGCAGCTTACGTCAACGCGGTAAAGAACCACTGCATGTTGCAAGTAGCTCTGAACTAGCTGGAGTATTAGCTGATACGTTACAAGATAATGATTTAGTTATAACCCAAGGTGCTGGTAATATTGGTCAATTAGTAAAAACACTCGCGGCGACATCGCTGTCGATTGAGCAACTTAAGCAGGTAAAGGTATGACGCAATTAAACACACAGTTTGGCAAAGTGGCAGTGTTGTTTGGTGGACACTCAGCTGAGCGCGAAGTATCACTAAAATCAGGCCAAGCGGTATTGAACGCATTACAAAATGCGGGCGTTGATGCCATTGGCTTTGATCCAAAAGAGCAACCGTTATGGCAATTAAAAGAACTCGGCATTGAACGAGTATTTATCGCCCTGCATGGTCGCGGTGGTGAAGACGGTACTATTCAAGGTGCACTTGAGTTTATGGGGTTGCCATACACTGGCAGTAACGTATTAGGCTCAGCATTGGCGATGGATAAAATACGTTGTAAGCATTTATTTAAATCTGCGGGCTTGAGCACTGCGCCTTATGCGGTGGTGGATAGCAAGCGTGGTTTTGATGCGACAGCGATAATGAATGAACTGAAAAAAGTGATGGTAAAACCGTCGCACGAAGGTTCTAGCATTGGTATGGCGCAAGCAAATAATGCGCAAGAGCTTGAAGCTGCTTTAGCTGAAGCGTTTAAGTTTGACAGCCAAGTACTGGTTGAGCAGTGGATAACCGGGCGCGAATTTACAATCACTGTACTAGGCGATGAGGTACAGCCAGTGATTGAAATGACCACCCCAAATGGTTTTTATGATTACCAAGCAAAGTATCAGTCAAATACCACGCAATATCATTGCCCAGCAGACTTATCAGCTGGCGATACCACGCATTTACAAGCAATGGCTTTAGCGGCATTTGATCTAGTGGGTGCCAGTGGTTGGGGTCGTGTTGATGCAATGCAAGATGCAGACGGTAACTTTTATTTGTTAGAAGTAAACACAGTACCAGGAATGACTGAAAAATCGTTAGTGCCAATGGCTGCTAAAGCAAATGGTGCAAGCTTTGAGCAATTAGTTGTTCGCATTTTGGAGCAAACGCTTTAATATGCATCCCTTTTTGGAAAAAGCGCAACAATTAAAACAGCAACTAAATTGGTCGCTAATTTTAGGTGTGAGCTTTTTTTTAATCGTGGTTTTCAGTTTGGTGCAAATCACCAGCGGCGTTAGACAGTGGTTGGTAGAAAATAAAGATGCGCAAATAAAGCATTTAGCGGTGTTGGGGAAACCTCAATACACAGATGAAAAAGCGATTATTAGCGCGATTAAAAAAGCCGACTTATCGAGTTTTTTTGATTTAGACGTGAAAAACATACAACGTCTAGTGCAAGACTTACCTTGGGTGGCTACTGCATCGGTACGTAAGCAGTGGCCAGATACATTACAAGTGTATGTGGTAGAGCATCAGGCTGTCGCAGTGTGGAACAGTGATTTATTACTTAACCAAAGCGGTGAAGTGTTTCAAGCTAGCAGTGCGAAGCTCAGTGACGAGCTGCCACAACTTTATGGCCCTGAGGGCAGTGAATTTGAAGCATGGGGAGCTTTCAAGCAGTTTGATGAAATGCTTAAGGTTAATAATTTAAAGTTAACCAGCCTGGCATTGTCAGAGCGATTTTCATGGCAGTTATGGCTCGATAACGGTATTCGCCTTAAATTAGGGCGTAAAGAAAAAGCTAAACGGGTACAACGGTTTATAGATGTTTACCCGCGGATGGAAAAACGTGCAGATGCACAAGTAGATGTAGTGGATTTACGGTATGATACCGGCCTTGCGGTGAGCTGGAAGCTCCTGGAAGAAGCGCAATTACAAAATAAGAGTAAGGCATGACTAAGTCAGCAGAAAGAAACCTAGTGATTGGATTAGACGTTGGCACCTCAAAAGTGGTGGCCACGGTTGGTGAAATCACCGCAGATAACAAACTCAGCATTGTTGGGGTTGGCAGCCAAGTGTCCCATGGTATGGATAAAGGCGGCGTAAACGACCTTAACTTGGTGTCGGAGTCTATTCGTCGTGCAATCGATGAAGCTGAACTTATGGCTGATTGCCGTATTAGCTCCGTGTATTTGGGGATCTCAGGTAAACATATTCAGTGCCAAAACGAAAGTGGTGTTGTGGCAATTAATAATACTGAAGTGACTGATGAAGACATTGAAAATGTTATTCATATTGCGCGCTCTGTGCCTATTTCAGCCGAACGTAAAATGCTGCATGCACTGCCGCAAGAATATAGTATCGATATGCAAGAAGGGATTAAAAACCCGCGTGGTATGAGTGGTGTACGAATGGAAGCCCGTGCTCACATCATAACTTGCTCAAACGATATGGCGAAAAATATTGAAAAATGTGTTGAGCGTTGTGGTCTTGAAGTTGACCAACTGATTTTCACCGCATTAGCGTCGTGTTATTCGGTATTAACCGATGACGAAAAAGAGCTCGGTGTTGCGGTACTTGATATCGGTGGCGGTACGATGGATATCACTATTTATATCAATGGTGCGTTGCGCCACTCTGCAGTTATTCCTGTAGCGGGCAACCAAGTTACTGGCGATATTGCAAAAATATTTCGTACACCGATATCCCATGCTGAATCACTCAAGGTACAATATGCCTGTGCAAGTAGCCAAATGGCCAGCAGCGAAGAAACTATTGAAGTGCCTAGTGTCGGCGGGCGACCAGCGCGGTTAATGTCGCGTCATACCTTATCTGAGGTGGTTGAGCCACGTTTTAGAGAATTATTTGAATTAGCGATGGAAGAAATACATCGTTCAGGATTAGCAGACCAAATTGCAGCAGGACTCGTCATTACTGGCGGTAGTGCTAAAATGGCTGGCGCGATGGAAGTGGCTGAAGACATTTTCCAGATGCCAGTGAGAATAGGCAAACCTATAGGGATAGTTGGTTTGACAGATTATGTAGATGACCCTTCATATGCAACGGCGGTTGGCTTATTACAATATGGCCGCACAATGCAATCGATGAATGCACAAAAATCGAAACCTGAAGGCGATAATAATTGGTGGAACCGCATAACGAAGTGGTTTCAAGGCGAGTTTTAATACTCAAGTCGGAGAGTAAACATGTTTGATATAATGGAACAACACAGCGAAGAAGCTGTCATAAAAGTAATAGGCGTGGGCGGCGGCGGCGGTAACGCTGTTGAGCACATGGTTAAGCAACAAATTGAAGGCGTGCGTTTTATTGCCGCTAATACGGATGCTCAGGCATTACGTAACTCATCAGCAGATATTACAGTGCAACTAGGTACTCAGATCACGTCTGGGCTAGGTGCGGGTGCAAACCCTGATGTAGGTCGTAAATCAGCAGAAGAAGACGCCGATACTATTCGTGCCAGCCTTGAAGGTGCTGATATGGTATTTATCGCAGCGGGTATGGGCGGTGGTACTGGCACAGGGGCTGCGCCTGTGGTTGCCAAAATTGCTAAAGAGTTAGGTATTTTAACGGTTGCTGTAGTGACACGTCCGTTTGACTTTGAAGGCAAAAAGCGCGCAGCAGCGGCTGAACAAGGTATTAACGAATTGTCAGAAATTGTAGATTCACTTATTACAATTCCTAACAATAAATTGCTTAAAGTTTTAGGTAAAGGGACTACACTGTTAGACGCATTCGCTAAAGCAAATGATGTATTATTTGGTGCCGTGCAAGGTATTGCGGAACTAATTACTCGTTCTGGTTTGATTAACGTGGATTTCGCCGACGTACGTACAGTAATGTCAGCCATGGGTACTGCGATGATGGGCACAGCGTCTGCATCGGGTCCTGATCGTGCGCAAGAAGCTGCAGAGGCTGCAATCTCAAGCCCACTACTTGAAGACGTTGATTTAACTGGCGCGAAAGGCATCCTAGTTAACATCACTGCAGGTATGGATATCGCAATTGAAGAGTTTGAAATTGTTGGTAATCACGTTAAAGCATTAGCATCTGAAAATGCGACTGTGGTGGTTGGTGCGGTTATTGACCCTGAAATGACTGATGAACTACGTGTAACTGTAGTCGCTACAGGTTTAGGCGGCGATCGTCGTCCACAGTTTGGTATTGTCGATAACGGCTTTAAAAAAGCGTCAGGTTCTGATGTTAGCAGTTCAACAAACCAAACTAGCAGTATGTATGTACCAAGCTTTGCAAGCCAAGGTAGTGGCGATGAAATGACTGCTGCTCCAGCGATTGAAAAGCATGAATCGAGCAAGACAACGCAAAGCAATAGTGGTTTATCTAAAACTAATGATAGCGGTAAAAAGTCTGATAAATCAGAAGGTGGCGATTATTTCGACATCCCTGCATTTTTAAGAAAACAAGCAGATTAAGCAAAAAGGTAATTGTTTTTGTTTAAAAAGCGAACGAATTTGGCAGCTGGTCGTATATGTGATATAATCGGCGGTCTAACTGTAACTATAAGTGAGCGAAGCTATGATTAAACAGCGTACCATTGCAGAGATAGTCAAAGCCATAGGAATTGGACTTCACAAAGGTGAGAAGGTCACTATTACTCTCCGACCTGCGAGCGCAAATACTGGGATAGTATTTCGTCGTGTCGACCTTGATCCGGTTGTTGATTTTGAAACAACACCTGAAGCCGTTGGCGATACGCAATTATGTACCTGTTTAACTAACAAAGATGGCGTTCGCTTATCTACGACTGAGCACCTTATTGCTGCGGTAGCGGCAATGGGTATCGATAATTTGATCGTTGAATTAGATAGCTCAGAAGTACCAATAATGGATGGTAGTGCATTACCATTCATTTATTTGTTACAAAAAGGCGGCATTGCAGAGCAGAATGCGGCTAAGCGCTTTATTCGTATTAAAGAAAAAGTACGTATTGAAGAAGGTGATAAATGGGCCGAGATTGAACCATATGATGGTTTTCATATCGACTTTGAAATTGCTTTCGATCATCCGGCAATCAATGAAAGCCGCCAACGTATCGGTTTAGATATTACTACGCAAAGCTTTACAGAAGAAATCAGCCGTGCACGTACTTTTGGCTTTATGAAAGACATTGAATATATGCATGCTAATAACCTAGCTTTAGGTGGCAGCATGGATAACGCCGTGGTATTGGATGAGTTTAAAGTACTTAATCCTAACGGCCTGCGTTATAGCGATGAGTTTGTTAAGCATAAGATTCTAGACTGTGTTGGTGACATGTTTATGACAGGCCACAACATTTTAGGAAAAATTACAGCTTATAAATCAGGCCATGACCTGAACAATAAGTTACTTCGTAAAATTATGGCGACTGAGTCAGCATGGGAATGGGCAACATTTGATACCCCAGTATACATGCCAGCACCAGGTTTAGAAGTAGCCACAGCTTAATCGCAAACGCTTAAAACAGTTATAAAAAATGACGCTATCTAGCGTCATTTTTTGTTTAAATAATGCAGTTTAGTTTTTTAATGTTATACCAATCGTGTTAAGTTACTGACCATTTATAGCGACAGATAAATGGAGTGATAACAAGGCGTAAATTTTGACATGTAGTTGTTCTACTTAAAAAAATTATAACGCAGTTAGCGCTTTATTTAGCTCGCTAGAATGGTTAAATATTTAAGTCGATTGGTATTAAGCCTTTTTACAATCCTAACAACTGTTGTAACTGTACCAGCTCAGTCACTTGGTATGTTGGTTCAATGCCTTCTGGCAGAACTGTGTTGGGATGCTGTAGCCAGCAGGTATCAATCCCGGCATTTTGGCCACCTAAGATATCACTGCTTGCGGTATCACCGACCATTAAGATCTGTTCTTTTGGTGGATTACCTAACAGTTCAAAAGTGTGATAAAAAATTTCTGCGGCTGGTTTTGCAATTCCCACTTGCTCAGAGATAACTAAACAATCAAACATCTCTTTTAATCCGGTATGCTCTAAGCGACGTGCTTGCAGCTGGGTAAAACCATTAGTGATAATGCCTAATTTAGCATGCGGTTTTAGTTTATTTAGCAGTTCAATAGCGCCAGGTAATGGTTCGCAGATCTCAGCCATGGCAGTTAAAAAATCATCATTAAGCTGTTGAGCTGGAACATTGAGCTTATTAGCCCACTCACTAAATCGAGTGACTTGTAGGTGAGTAGCGGAAATAGTATTGTTTTGATACTCAAGCCACAACGGTTTATTTGTTGCTTGATAATGACTGTAATCAGCGTCATTAAAATCTACGCCATAAACTGCAAACATTCTTTTTAAGCCTGCATAGGCATTAAAGCTAAATAAGGTTTCGTCGGCATCAAATAAAACATGGGTGTACTTCATTAAACTTCCTTAGAGTAAAGCGCGGGATGAAGAAAAGGCGCCATAGCGAGTGTCAGCGCTTGCGTATAGGTACTTTCGCGGGTGGCATGATGATTAGTTAATAAACCAATAGCACCGCCTTGCTGTTTGATATTGGTAGTATTAAATGCGTTATCCATTACATCGCCAAGTTCTTTGCCTTGCAATAACGCATTATACAGGCTTGGGGGTAAAGGAAGGTTACTACTACGACCGATAGCACGTTGTTGGTTATCAGCAACGACTACAAATGCAAAGGTAGCGGGGCCGTAGCTAAATTGCTCAGCACCACCTTCCATTGCAACATAAAAATCAGCTTGGTAATGCTGTTGGCAATACAAGACACGATTTTGTGCGCCTATTCGTGTTTCATCTTCACCTATTGGCTGATCAGGTACTTGTGAAGGTGCATCAACTCCTTGACAATCAATCGTCATATTAGGGTAATAGAGAGAGAAAATACTGCGGGCAGCATTTATTTTTACCGGATTTTTGGAACCGACGAGAATGCGTAATGGCTCTGTCATGCTGACATCTCCTTTTATGATGAAGTCAGCAGTTTACATAAGCTATATATTTCAGCAAGCGTATTTCTTAAATAGGCAAATCAACGGGGGCTAATTCGGCAAGCGCACGCTTTTTAAGGATAATATCTTTGATAAGTGGGGTTAATACTAACTCCATAGCGAGTCCCATTTTTCCACCAGGGACCACTAAGGTGTTGATCCTCGACATAAAGCTACCTTCGATCATACGTAGGTAATACGGAAAATCGACGTCATCTATGCCACGAAAACGAATAACTACAAAGCTTTCATCAAGGGACGGAATATCTTTTGCGCTAAATGGGTTTGAGGTGTCAACGGTTGGCACGCGCTGAAAGTTTATGTGAGTTCGTGAGAACTGTGGCGTAATGTGATTAATGTAATCATCCATACTGCGGACAATTGAGCCCATAACAGCTTCGCGAGAGTGACCACGTTCAGAGGTGTCGCGGATTAACTTTTGGATCCACTCAAGGTTAATGATAGGCACCATACCAATTAGTAAATCAACATGCTTAGCTACATCATGATCTTCATCGACAACACCGCCATGCAGTCCTTCGTAGAATAAAATATCGGTGCTACTTTCCAGTTCTTGCCACGGAGTAAAGGTACCTGGTAGTTGATTGTATGGCACGGCTTCGTCAAAGGTATGCAAATAACGACGTAATTTACCTGCTCCAGTATCGCCATAGGTGCTGAACAAACCTTCTAGGGCTGCAAAGTCATTAGCTTCACGACCAAAGTAACTAATGTGTTTACCTTCTTGCTGCGCTTCGCGAACTTTTTTATCCATCTCAGGACGAGTATAGCGATGAAAACTGTCGCCCTCTATAAATGCGGCCTCAATATTAAGACTACGAAATATATGCTTAATAGCACTTGTCGTGGTGGTAGTACCCGCACCAGATGAACCAGTGATCGCAATAATAGGATGTTTAGCTGACATAATTTTTCTCGTTTTAAGTAGCTCTGTAGTTATAAGGCGTAGTAAGGGGGTAGGTCAAGTGACATATCAATAACAGACTTGGGAATAACTATAAAATAGCGCTATTATAAGGGCGATAAAAATAATTAGAGAATGATATGAAATTGACTTTACCTTGGCTAAGTTTTGTTGCCACCCTTGCAGTTACCCCTAATAGCGTTTTAGCTGCGATGCCAAAAAGCGAAATTTTACTTGCTAAACTTAACACAGAATATGGGTTACAAGTAAGCCGTATCACTAATAATGATGTTTATAATAATCAGCCTTTACTTACCAAAGGTGGTATTTATTTTACCCAAGAAGTGCAAAGTGAAGGGCAAAGTCAAACAGATCTAGCTTTTTATGATTTTACCAATAAGCAAGTAACTAATTTAACAAATACTGCTGTGAGTGAATACTCGCCGACTTTAACACCTAATGGTAAGGCACTGTCAGCTATCGTAGTCGAGGCGGATGGTAAGCAAAAGTTATGGCAATATCCGTTTGACGATAATGTTAAACCAAGTCGTATTTTTGAGTGGATAGAGCCAGTTGGTTATCATGCCTGGGGCGCCAAAGATGATATGGTGATGTTTATTTTAGGCGAACCACATACTTTACAATATACTCAGGTTGCTGCAGCGAAGCCAAAAGTGGTTGCTGAGCATATTGGCCGTACGTTGACATTTAACCATGCATTAGCTGCCTATACATTTAGTTATAGCAAAGCGCAGCAGCACTGGTTAGCAAGTTATGATCCGCAAGAAAATACCGTCACTGACCTCTTTCGTTTACCGCAGACGGTACAAGATTACGCATTTAAAGACGCTAATACGGTCATTTATGCGGTCGATAATCGTGTTTACCAGCGCCAGCTAAATAGCCCTGAACAGGTCTCTCTATGGCTTGATTTAACGCCTTTCTGTGACACCCATATTACCCGTATTAGCTACTTAAATGATCAACTCGCTTTTGTATGCGTTAAATAACTATAATATAAAACTTTGCAGGTTCTTGGCTGTGCTGTAGTTTACAGCTAAGAGCTTAATGAAAATCAAGGATATCCATGTCAGCTAGTCCAGAGCAAATCAACGAGCAACTTATTGCATTAGAGTGCCGTAGTAATTTTAGAATTAAGAATATCACTGAATATATGTTACCTAAGTCCAAAGAAGCAATTTATCTGCATATAGAAGGTGGCCAAGCTAAGCTTGTGCTTCGTCCTGCACTGGAAGTCTTTAGTGATGATTTTAATAAAATAGCAGGCGTTAACCGCATTAGCGGTTTTTTTCATAGTAGTGAAATGACACGGTTTCCAACGCGTATTTTTAAAAGCACGAATCCAATCCATTATGGAATTGGTTTTAAAATGACCAGCGTTGAAGGAGCAAAAGAGTTTATTTCTCAGCTAGTAAAAATTATCAATGGATAAATAACGCTGTTGATAAAAAACGGCAAGCCAATGGCTTGCCGTACAAATTAACGTTTTAAGAAACTATTAACTGAAGCTAGTTCACGTTCTTTGAGTGCAATACAATTATTTACGCTTTCTTCAAGCTTGCTTAAGGTACGGGCATAACCTGGCTCATCAGCAATTTTGCTCATAAAGAAAGTTTGCGTTTTTGCTAAGCTGCTGGCGCTACAACCTGAGGTGGTAAAGTTAGGCAGGTTAGGTACGAAGAAAGGTGGCAAGTTTGCAACTACCTTATCGTAATTCGCGTATATCCATTCAATAAACAAAGCTTCACGGGCTTTCGTGTAAGCCTGTCCTGACATAATCGTACGCATGTCAGATGCAGTGACATCGTCAGTTAAGCTGTAATTTAATACCTTAGTTTGTAGCTCTGGCGTGCCAAAGTAACTCATAGCCGCTAGCATTTTTGTACGCACTTGCGGATCTTTGGTAGTTTTAAAGGTATTTATATACGCATCGAGTAGGTTTTTATCACCATGGAATGCGGCTAAGTTTAAGTAGATTGACGCAAGGTACGGATCAACTTTTTCTGGGTTATTTAAGTAAACACGGGCTTGTGCCTTGGCGGTATTGATCACACTTTGATCTTCACCATCAAAACCTAAACGTGCAACTACTTGAGTACGTAATTGCGAGATTGCAGCATCTTCATTTACTTTTGCAGTTAAACCATACTGTTTAGCTGCAGGCATGATGCTTTTACGAATAAATTCAGGCCACAGGTCTTGGTTGCTTTCATCTTCAAAGGTACGCTTTTGTGCGGCTAAATAACCCAAAGCGGTATTAGCAACGCGTGGGTGTTTATCGCTTACAAAAACTTCTAGTGTTTGCATTAAATGTGCAGCAGAAATAACACCAGCATCTAGTAATGCATCAGCGGCAGACAATAACGCTAAACGTTCTCGTACTGTCAATGACTGCGCGGCGTTATCAATCAATGCAGCAAATTGTTTGTCATCCATCACCCAGCGGTAATAACCTAAAGCGCCTTGATCAGGATAAATCCACTCAGGTTCAAATTCAAGTTCAACAGTTTGATTGGCTTTAGTTAGTAATATATTGGCAGTTTTAACTTTATCGCCAGCACCGTATTTTATTGCAACTGGCACATTCCAAAGCTGTGCAGGAGCATCAACGCCCGCGTTAGTAAAGCGGCTTTGATTAATGGTAATCGTTTTACCTTGCTGAGTTACTTTGATCAGTGGGAATGAAGATTGTTCGATAAACGATTTTAAAACCGCTGCCACATCTTTATTTGATGCTTTACCAAGGGCTTGCCATAAGTCGGCTGCTTCGGCGTTTTTATACGAGAACTCTTTTAAATAAGCGCGAATACCCTGCTGGAAAGCCTCTTCGCCAATCCAGTTTTCAACCATAGCTAATACCGAGCTGCCTTTGCTATAAGCTAAGCCTAGGCCGTCCATAATATCGGCTTCGGTTTTGATTGGTTTACGAATTGGCTTAGTACTTAAACGAGCATCTAACGCCATAACGTTATTTTGCGGCAGGTCTAAATGTGATTCAAATTCAGGGTTAAGCTGGGCTGTGATTTTAGCAGCCATCCAGCTTGCAAACGCTTCATTTAGCCATAAGTCATTCCACCATTTCATGGTTACTAAGTTACCGTACCACTGGTGAGCAAGTTCATGAGCGATGATAGATACATTACGTTGTTTTTTATTGCGAGTCGCTGTAGCCAAATCAAGCAGCAAAATATCTTCACGGTAGGTAACTAAGCCTGCGTTTTCCATGGCACCGAATGGAAACTCAGGAACAGCGACTGAATCTAGTTTTTTATAAACATAAGGAATACCAAAGTAGCCTTCAAGCGCGGCCAATACTTTTGGCATTGCTTGCTCGGCATATTCACCTAAGTGAATTTTACCTTGTGGCGTGATCACACGGCCTGGAATTGGCATGCCTTTGACTTCACGCTCCTCAAATGGACCGACAGCCATAGCCACTAAGTATGAAGGAATTGGCGGTGTTTTATCAAAAAAGTGAGTGGTCATATCGCCATTAACGGTCGTTTTTAACTCAGGTGTATTGGCATACACTTTTTGAGAGCTAGGTGCTGTAATCGTTAATTGGAATGGAATTTTATAACTTGGTTCATCAAATACAGGGAATGCGCGGCGGGCATCGCTCATTTCAAATTGGGTAAATAAATACGGCACACCCTGATCTAAGGTTTTATACAGGCCAACACTTTGGCGATTATAGGGGGCAGTGAAGTCGACTTTAAGCGTGTATTTACCTGGTTGAATTTGCTCATCGCAGCTAAATTTTACTTTACCTGTTTTTAGCATTTCAGCACTTAAGTCACAGTTTTCTGCCCCAAGCAGTTTGGCCATTTGCGTTGCGTAAGCAACACCATTAAGCTCGATATAGTTAGTTGGCTTAAGTACTTCAAGGGCGATTTCGGTCATGCCGCTAAAGGTTTCTTGAGCTGGATCAAGCGTTAAAGATACGTGTTGAGAACTTGGTTTTGCGAGCTTTTCTAGGACAAACTCATTAGCATGAGCTGAACTTACTGCAACGGCCACACTGAGTGTGAGTAGGCTTTTAATAAACATAGATATCCCTGATATTTTCTTGTTAGAGTTTTGTGCACAGTTATCCTAACAGTTTTTAAGCAGTGAGTAATGAGCTAGTTGGTAACAAAGTTTGTCAAATGGTGTGGCGCTGATTAAAGCGGTGCCAATCAATGTGCTGGTTGATCACGCGTATTTGTTGGCAGATCTGATTAAGGGTGGTTACATCGCTAAATTCAGTCAATTCATATTCATTAAAGCCAAGCAGATAATTAAAAGCATCTTTATTGCCTGCTTGAATTGCATAAATGCGGATTTGCTGCTCAAAATTGAGCCTGAGACTGCTGACAGCGGTTTTCATACCAAGTTGATCGATATTGGGAATATCACACTTTTGTAAGTAGCCGGCACGCTCTCCTTCACCAGAGAACCAAATGCGAACTTTCTCGCTATAGCGACCTGATTTAGATGGTAAGTCAAACAATAGGCGACTGTGTCCTTGTTGTTTAACTGCTGCGATATACTCGTTTAAGCCAGCATCAAAAAGTGCTTGATGGATAGGCACAATACGGGCTTTTATTTTACCGTGGGTATGGAAATGAAAACAAAGGATCTGTTGATGTTCAACAATATCGCACAGTTGTAAATGGCCAATTTCATCACTGTAAGCTCCACTGTAATAAGCGATTAAAGGGAGCCAAAAATGCCAGTGTTTCGGCTGTTCGCGAGGTAAGCGTTGATCACCATATATATAGCCATGGTAAAGCGTATGTAATTCCATAGCGGAAAAAGGGCGGCGACCAAGATGGGACTTCAACGTAATACCCTGAAAGTAAAGATTTGCGCTAGTTTATAGCAAATAAACCAGCGCAGTAAAGCAATGTTAAATAATGCTTATTCGCTTAGTGCGCGTGCTAATCCAACCGGCTCGATTTCAACACATACTTGGTCGTCATTCCAGTTTAGGCCAACCAGTGCGTCATCTTCTTTTAGATCTTCAACCCAGTCATCTAAAAATTCATCCAAGGTGATTTGCAGTGGGCTGTAATCGGCCCATTCTTCTTTACACTGGGCTTTTGCTGTTGCTTCACTTTCCCACAATAGTAGTACATCGGTGTTTTCAAATTGGTTAGAGTCACAAACCACAAAACCGCCATCTTCAGCACCTAGCGCCCAGATTTGTTCACTTTGACGTACTTTTTCAACAAAACTAACTAGTTCTGATTCAATTTCGATATCACTCATGTGTTTACCCTTAAATGTTAATTACGTGGATCGGTTTGCTGCACTGCCTGTTGCTGAGCAAATGAATAATAGAACTTCATTAACTCGGTATGTGCCGTTAGATCCGTTAACTCGCGGAAGCAAATCCAATCAAGTAAGCAGTATAAACTGATGCACAGGTATTCACAGCTTTTAAATCCTGCATCTGCAAAATGGTTATTTAAATAGCTTAATGTTTCAGCAATGCGTTCATTTTGTAGATTAAAAAATAATTTATCATCTTGCGTATCGAATCCTGAACGCTGACAAAGTAATAGCTCAACCAGCGAATCATTGCATGCATTAATGATTGTTAGTAGGTGCTCTTGTTGCCAATTCAGACGAGTTTGACTGTGTTGTTCGAGCAAAAAGCGGATGATGTTATTTGAATCAGCCAAGGTTTGCTGCTTAGTGATTAGTACTGGAATTTTTCGGGCTGGATTATTTTGTATCATTAGCTGACGATCAGTGTCTGAAAAAATATCTAAGTTGATAAACTCAAGACTGCATTGATTTAACAGTGCCCAAATACGAATGCGGCGTACAAATGGCGAAGTTGTTGAGCCTAATAGTTGCATGTGCTTTCCTTAGGATAAAAAGAAAGCCGCAGAGGCGGCTTTCTTTTAGGTTAGTAATAAAACCAACGTTATTCTGTACGACTAGTCACTTCAAGTAAGTGGTAGCCAAACTGAGTTTGCACAGGACCTTGTACTTGATTAATCGGTGCTGAAAAAACCACTTTATCAAATTCAGGAACCATCATACCAGGACCAAACTCACCTAATGCACCGCCATCCTGACCTGAAGGGCAGTTTGAATGTGCCTTAGCTAACTCAGCAAAATCTTCGCCTTGTTCAATCTTGGTTTTTAAATCTAAGCACTGCGCTTCGCTGTCTACTAATATGTGTCTTGCACTTGCCACTGTCATAAAATCTCCCGTTTCAAGGTGGTGTTTTTTCAATCAAATCTTACGTTATTCTAGTTCAATAATAACTACTTGTACCAGTATAAAATTAAATATCTGAAATTGCTTGTTCTATTGCTTTAACTAACTTGTCTGAATCTGGCTTGGTTTTGCTATTAAAACGTTCAACCTGTTTGCGATCTGCAGATACAAGGTATTTATAAAAGTTCCAATTTGGCGAACTCGTTTGGGCATTTAAATGCTTGAATATAGCATTGGCATCACTACCTCTGACTTCGCTGGTGGCAAACATCGGGAAGGTCACACCGTAATTTACAAAACAGACTTTAGCTGTGGCTTTTTCGTCATCTTCTTCTTGGAAAAAATCATCAGAAGGAAATCCCAGTATCACTAAACCTTGATCTTGGTATTTTTGATATAGCGCTTCAAGACCTTCAAACTGTGGCGTAAAACCGCAGTTGCTTGCCGTGTTGACGATCAATAAGGGTTTATTCTTGAATTGACATAAATTAATACTCTCTTTGGAGCGAAGTTTGCGCATAGTAACATTAGTGAAATCATCACATGACGTATCCTCAACCTGCTGTTGGCTTGTTTGCTCTGGCTGTGCATAAACACTACAACTGAGTATTGCGCAGCATAATAATAATTTTTTAAACATACCGATTCCTTAACTTGTTGTGGCTGATCACCCTGGATGGTAGTCTACCGTTTATTTTGCAGTAGTGTGACTTTAACTCATACGTTACTATGCAATGAAGTGATCAACAACCGCTAAAAACAAAATGACAATACGATTAGCAAATAGTAATGATTTAGCCGCCATAGTTGCAATTTATAATGAAACAATAGCAAGTAGAATGGTTACAGCCGACACTGAACAAGTAAGCATAGCAGACAAGCAAAGTTGGTTTAATAGCCATACCGAGCAGCGGCCTATTTACGTTTATGAGCAAGACTCGAAGGTGATAGCTTGGCTTAGTTATAAATCTTTTTATGGTCGTCCAGCCTATGATGGAACGGTAGAAATCAGTATCTATATTACCGCATTTGCACAAGGCCAAGGGCTTGGCAAACGCTTACTTACTTTTGCCCAAGAGCAAGCTAAGCCATTAAATATTAAAGTGCTACTAGCATTTATATTTAGTCATAATATACCGAGTATTAAATTGTTCGAGCGCTTTGGTTATCAACAATGGGGAAAGTTACCTAATGTGGCTATTATGGACGACAATCACTACAGCTTAACTATCTTAGGTAAGCATTTAGGGTAGATATACGACTAAAAATAATCCTTTAGATGGTGTTAATGCAGAAAACTTAGACTACGCTTTTATCATGTTAAGTTGATGAAAAGCGGAGTCAAAGCTGTGCGGAAAATATTGATCGTTGATAGCAATAGTATTTTAGCGATGCGGATAAAAGTATTGCTTGAATTGATTGGCTGTGAAGTTGAATTGATCCACTTTTCAATGCTACAGGAATGTACTGCGTTTAGTTCTTATGATTTAGTGACTATTGCACATGGTGTTCCAGTGGCTACCGCAAGTTTTTTAGTAACACAGGTCAGTCAAGAGCGCTTTTTACTGCTTGCACCTAAAGTTGAAAACAGCGAACAACTATCTTTATTTAGTGAGCTTAATCGACTGGCGCCAAATGCTCTGGTGATTTATCCCTTCTTCGCGAATAAAGAGATCAGCACCTTATTAGAGAGTGTGTTAGAGCTTGGCTCCGATAGTGTTTTAGTATTACCAACGGTATTGTTGGTTGACCATATTCCGCAGCGGCTTGAAAAAATAGCAAATAGTCTATTAGGTGCTCATATTAAAACGATTACAGCTAATAGCATTAGCTCTGCGATTAGCCAAACACAAGGACATGAAATTGATCTGCTATTGAGCGATTTTAGCTTGCCTGATGGATCTGGTTTAGAAGTATTTGCCGCCCTCAAAGTATTATATCCGCAATGTCGTTGTTTACTATTTACCTCAAAACCAAATCAAGTGTCGATGATTGAAGCTATTCGCCAAGGGGTGGAAGACGTACTAGTTAAACCAATTAATGAAAATATGTTACTGCAATCGGTGCATAAACTTTGGCAAACGGAGTTATTAAAACGTCATAACACTGAATTAGTTGAACGCCTACAAGATACCGTTGATGCACTTATTGAAAAAGATAGCTTGTTACGTGTCATTTATAAGCACACACCTGATGCGATTATGTTATTTGAGCGCAATGGTGAAGTGATTGAAGCAAACGATGCTTGCTCTAAACTATTTCGGTTATCGGCAAAAGCACTGAAAAGCAGCTCAGTATTTACTTTATTGGATGCAACGTCTGTTGAGCAAATCAAAGAAAAAATAGCGACGTTAAATAAAAATCGTCAATTTAGTTGTGACGTGTATCTGCCAATGGAAGGCGAAGATGCCATTCCATTAGTTGGTTCATTCAATGAGATAGATCATCATGGTGATATTGCACTTGCGGTTATTTTTAAAAACGTTACTCACCTTAAGCTCAAAGAGGAGCTATTACTCGAAGCAAAAGATATGCTTGAAGAGCAAGTACGTGCCCGAACATCACAGCTTGAAGACGCTAAAAATATCGCTGAGGCAGCAAATCACAGTAAATCAGAGTTTCTTGCTAACATGTCCCATGAATTACGCACTCCAATGCATTCAATATTAAGTTTTGCCCGCTTTGGTTTAGATAAACTCGGCAGAGATGATATTTCAGTTGAAAAGCTACAGAAATATTTATCTCGTATTGAGTGTAGTGGCGAGCGGCTGCTCTCATTACTTAATAATTTACTCGACTTATCTAAACTCGATGTTGGTAAATTCCCTTTTAATCCTCACCCACACAATCTTAATAATATTATTAAAACCAGTATTGATGATGTGTCAGGTACTGCTATGGAAAAAGATATTGAAGTGAAGTACTTACCACAAAAACCGCCTCTTATAATTGACTGTGATGAAGAGCAAGTAAATCAATTATTACGCAATATCCTCGGCAATGCGTTGAAGTTTAGTGATCCGCATAGCTGTATTGAAGTCGTTTTAATTAAGCAGCAAGAGCAGGCAATTATTGAAGTGATTGATAGTGGTATAGGGATCCCCGATGATGAGCTTGAACATGTGTTCTCAAAATTTGTACAAAGTAGTAAAACCAATAATGGTGCTGGCGGAACGGGGCTTGGCTTAGCTCTGTGTCGTGAATTTGTATCATTACATAAAGGTGTTATTTCTGCTCATAACAACAGCTCAGGAGGCACGACGATTCGTATAGCTCTGCCATTAGAAATAAAAATTTCTGCTACTCAAGAAGAAATTACTTAGCTTGACTGGTAAGAGTTTTTTTTATGACTAAACTATTAATATGAATTATGAAATGGATGATAATTATGCCTTTAACGAGAATATTAGCTGTTGATGACGAGCCTTTTAATTTAGAAATTATAGAAGAGATATTGTTGGATCTTGATTTTGAATTAAAGATGGTTAGCAGTGGTCCTGAGTGCCTCAGCACAGTGGAAGAGTTTGCGCCGCAAGTAATCTTACTCGACGTGAGTATGCCACAAATGAATGGTTATGAAGTATGTAGAAAACTAAAGGCCAATCCCAGAACTGCAAATATTATCGTGATGTTCGTATCAGCCAGAGGCACTGTCGAAGAGCGGATGGAAGGGTATGCAGTCGGTGCAGAAGATTATATTGTTAAGCCATTTGGACAGGACGAACTTAAATCGAAACTGAAAATTCTTAACCAAGTACTGATTGAAAAAGAATCGTTAGAACAGCAAGTTGAAGAAGCCACATCCACTGCATTTAATGCCATGGCTAACAGTAGTGAAATGGGGCAAATAGTTAATTATATTGAGAGCATTGGTATGATTAACAATACTAAAGCGCTGGGTGAAGCCTTAGTTCATTGTTTAAGATCGTTTGATTTACAAAGTAATGTTGAGTTTAGAGCTAATATTGATGCTCCTGACCACTTTGCCCTAAATGGAACGTGTTCGCCGATTGTAATTGAATTGTTTGATATGCTCAAAAATAAGGGGCGGCTACATGAATTTTCCCATCGTATCTTAGTTAATTATGAATTAATTAGTTTATTGATTTTAAATATGCCAGATCACGATCCTGATAAGCATGGCCGGATCCGAGATCATGTGTGCTTTATTGTCAGTGTCACGGAGCAACAGCTACGCGCAATCATGACCCGTGAAGCTTTACAGTCGCAGCAAACAAAGCTAAATGATGCAATTACTATGGTTAATAGCAAGTTTCATGGCTTAATTGAGCTGTTAAATGAAAACCGTCAGAGTAATGAAGCGGTGTTCAAGCGTTTACAAGAAGAGTTAGAAGAGCGGATCCCATCAATGGGGCTAGACGAAGATCAAGAAGTGTTTATTTATCAGAAGGTAGATCAAGCAATTCAAAAATCAGTTGCCCGTGAAGAGTCTGTACAGGGGGTGAAAGCAGCTTTTCATGAAATTGAGCAAGACCTGTCTATCTTATTGAAAAAGTAACAGTAAATAATCAAGGGGTGTGAAGCTACGCATCTCTTGGTAAGCCCTTTTCTACGATACGTATCAAACGGGCGGTTTTTCTTAGCAACTTATCTTGTTTTGAGTGTTGTTGCTTAAGCGCCCACTCTATATGTTCTTTTACCAACTCGGTTGATTGATCATAGCTGGCACTGAGTGCGTCAACGATCGATTGGCTAAATTGCGCATTACCTAAACCTACAGCAATATTTCGTAGCCAGCGCTGATGACCAATTCGACGGATCGGACTGCCTTCGGTATTTTTTAAAAAGGTGGCTTCATCCCAACTAAATAAATCAAGTAAATCTTTATCTTTTAGTTGTGTTCGTGGGTGAAAGTCGGCTTCATCGGTAATTTGCCCGTAGCGGTTCCATGGGCAAACTAATTGGCAATCATCACAGCCGTAAACGCGATTACCTAATAGTGAGCGATATTGCTCAGGGATTGGTCCTTGCAGCTCAATAGTAAGATAAGAAATACACTTGCGTGCATCCACCACGTAAGGCTCTACAATTGCGCCGGTAGGGCATAAAGTAATGCAGGCAACGCACTTTCCACATCCCTCAAACTCATTGGGCTTATCAATTGGTAAAGGGATATCAACAAATAACTCACCCAAAAAGAACCAAGAACCGGCTTCTTTATTGATTAGCAAGCTGTGTTTTCCACGCCAGCCTAAACCTGCTTTTTCAGCAAGTTGACGTTCTAATACTGGTGCTGAATCAACAAATGGCCGATAACCTAATTGAGCGATTTGCAGCTCAATTTTTTGACCTAATTTTTTTAATCGATTACGCATCAGTTTATGATAATCACGCCCTAACGCATAACGACTAATATACGCTTTATCGGTATTTTTGAGGGTTTTAGCAAAGCTTGCATCAGGGGGCAGGTAATTCATTTTTACAGATATAACCCGCACAGTACCTGGGACTAGCTCCGCAGGGCGAGCGCGTTTCATACCATGAGCGGCCATATATTCCATATCGCCGTGATAGCCTAAATCAAGCCAGCGCTGTAATTGTGCTTCGTGTTTACTTAAATCAATGTCAGTGATGCCAACTTCAGCAAAGCCAAGTTCTTTACCCCACTGTTTTATATCAAGGGCTAACTGCGTGTGATCGGATATTGAGCTACTCACATGGGTACATCATTAAGAAAAAATAACGACGCAATTTAACATATTTACAGCACAGTTAAAACGCTTGCGCTTAGACAAAACGCTTTAACTGCTGCAGAGTTTGCTCACTTAGTTGTTGTGATAATTGACAATCACCTAGCGCTACATCAATTTGTGCTTTTGCTTGGCTGCCTAACGCAACGATTTGTTCAACTGATTGATGAGTTTGATTTTGTGTCTGTTCGAGTAAGTGCACAGCGCTTACAATTTGCTGTAATTGTTGTTGATTGTGTTCAAATTCAACAAGCCGATCGGTAAATCCATGGGATGTATTACTAATGGTTGTTTCTGCATTATGTGAATAACTGACAAGTTGCTCAGATTCTTTATTTGTTTGATTTACTAAAGAATCCATTTGGTTGATGAAATCGCTGATCTGGCGAGTTGCATCACTTACTTTAACCGATAAAGTTCTTACTTCATCTGCTACAACCGCAAAACCACGACCTGCTTCACCCGCACGAGCGGCTTCTATTGCAGCATTGAGCGCCAACAAATTAGTTTGATCTGAAAACTCTTCAACCATTTTCAGGATGCTACGAATATTCTCGCTGTTTTGTTTTAAGCCAGAAATCGTTTCTGAAAAACTGCTCAATACATGACTAATCGATTTAACTTGAGTGACTAGTTTTGTGAGTTCTTGTGCAGAGTGTGTAACAAAGTTTAAATGCTCTGCGTTTACTTGATGAACATCATCGGTATTGGTAACGATACTTTGCAGACTATCAGTTATTTGATTACTGGCTGCGGTTATTGTTTGGCTAAAATCAATTTGTTGTTCGCTTAGCTGCGCCGTATGTTGCATTGACTCAGTCACTTGATTATTACTTTGTGCGCTGGCCTGCGAACTTTGGTAAGTGGTAGCGAGCAATTGGCTTAGATGATCAGTAAAGGTATTGTACTGTTGGCTGATCTCACGAAATTCATCATAGGTAAAGTGGGGGAGTTTAGCTGCTAAGTTTGCATCTTGGCGGTTAATTTTTATTAATGTATCGCGCATTGCCGTAACTGGGCGCACGATCAGAAAGCGCATGTAAAAGAGTGTAAAGGCAAAGCCGGCAATAATAATCACCGTGAGTAACCAAAATAGGCTAGTGTCTGCGTCTTGCGTAGTTAGACTTTTATATAACCAAATCAAAGTAATAGCTTGGAAAATAAATACAAAGCTAAGGTTGCCAACAATCTTTCGGGTTAAAGTAAAAAAGAAGCTTTGTTCTATAAAATTATAAATACGCATATACCCACTCATCAATTGCCCGCTCGGCTGTTGTATTGTTTTACTCAGTATCGTTCAAATTCACTTTAATTCAAGAATATAGGATGAACGGCAGCTATTTTTGATAACTACAGTGAGTTTAAAATCATTTTCGTGTTGCATGGATAATTAGTAAAAATTCCGTCGACACCAAAACTCAGCATTAACTCAATATCTTCTTGTTTATCAACCGTGTACGCATAAACTTGTAAGCCGCGTTGTTTGGCATCCGCGACAAACTCATGGTTAATAAAGTTTTTATCAACATGAATACTAAACGCCTGTAAGCGCTGGGCAAATTCGGCATAGTTGATAGGAATGGAGCCCGTTAACGCGCCAATTTTTAGCCAAGGTAGTTTCTGTTTAAGCCACATTAATTGATGATGATCAAATGAAGAGACTAACAGCATATCCTGAGATAGTTTGTTATTAACGATATTTAACTCAATCAGCTCAACAAATTTATCCAACGAGAAAGTGTGTTTTAACTCAAGGTTTAAGAGCACTTTATTGGCTGTCCAATCAATAGTTTGCTGTAGGGTTGGGACAAATTCGCCATTGCCGGCATCAAAACATTGAATTTGCTCTCGGGTAAGTTTATTTATTTTGCCGCGGCCGCTGGTGGTGCGATCTAGCCAAGTATCATGGATGATCATGTAATCATCCAAACAGCTTTGTACATCGACTTCAATACCATCGACTTCAATTTCGACTGCTGCGGTTATCGCACTCTGGGTATTTTCTGGATAAGTGCCACTGGCGCCCCGATGAGCAAAAACTTTTATCATAATGTGTGTTTCCGAGTAACTGACCATGTTTCGTAAAATGCTGCACTAATCACTAAAGCACCGCCAAGCAGGGTCTGTAGTGAAGGTTGTTCATGCAACAGCAAAAAAGCTAAAAATGTGCCATATAAAGGCTGTAAACAAGAAATAAGTCCCGCTGTTGATGCTGATAAATACTGTAAACTTGCCGCAAATAAAGAGTGCGGAGTTGCAGTAAAAATTACGCCAGCGACGAGCAATAACCCTAGATCTTGGTTCGATATATTAATCACTGGTACTTCAATAAAAGCACATAATAACAAGCTAGCCACTAATGTTTGATAAAACATAGTTTGTGGCCCACCGTAGTGGCTAAAGTATCGCTTATGAACAATATTTCTAAACGCGAAAAAAAATGCTGAAATAACACCGGTTACCACGCCTAAGGTGACATCATTACCCATATCTGCATTTGGTGTCAGTAAATAGATCCCTGTTATTACTACACTTGCGCTGAGCAAATCGTTTACTTTGGGCTTACTACCATTAAAGAATGGTTCAATAAATACGGTGATCACAGGGTAAGTAAAAAATGCAATCATGCCAACCGCAATCCCAGCCATTTGCATACCAGCAAAGTAGGTGACCCAATGTATACCTACAGCAGCCCCTAACAACAAAGCAATTAAGTAATCTTTAGCACCGCTGAGTTTAATTGCTTTTTTTTGCCATAACAGCAATATCATAATAGCCAGACCCGCGATGGCTGCGCGGTACACTGTGATATCTAATGCGTTGAGATTTATTAATTTGGCAAATAGTGCTGTGCCACCAAAAAGTAATACCGCAATATGTAAATAAATTAAACTTTGTTGTTGGGGTTGCATGTAAATTCGCTCTGCTATTTTTTACTATCTTATCACTGCTCATAATAAGGTGAAATTTTTAAAACATGACAAATGTCAGCAAAGTTGATGACATTTTACACTCTTATTTTTTTTAGCGGCTGGCATAGTTATCACATTCAACTGGAGGTAATTATGAATGCTTTAATTTTAATCAGTTTATATATCAGCGATTTTTTTGAAATATATAGTTTTAGTATTACTTACGCCGGTTACTTTATGCTGTTATGTGTTTTTGTGTTATTTAGTAAAAACATAATTATAAATAAAACGATACACTTGGGGTATTAGTATGAGTTCACTTGACACGGTTGCTGAGCAAATCGATAAAGGGTTTTGGAAGTATGGACATTTAATTTTTACTGGCTTTTATTTGTTGCCAATTATGATTAACTTTGCAAATTTAACCGCAAACAACATTTTTATGTCCTTAGCTTTATATATTGCTTTTATTATGCTCTATGTAAAAGCAATAAATTGCCAAGATACCGATACTACTAAGTTAGTTATTGCTATGTTGTTAGTTTGTTTTAGTGCTACTTTTTATACCTCAGGCACACCGACATTATTTGGTTTCGTTGCCTATATTGTCGGTTATGCATATAGTAAACTGCAACGAATTTTTTCAGCGTTAGTGGTCATTTTAACTGTTCTATTAAGTGCATATATTGGCGATATTGCAAAAGTAGAATACTTTCTCGCTATATCTTTAATTTTATGTGCGGCCTTATTTAGCTACGGTATAGCTGCAAAAAGAGAGCAGCAATATAAAATCCGCGAGCAAGAAAACGCCACGCAATTAGAGCAATTAGCAGCAATTGCTGAACGCGAGCGTATTGCTCGCGATTTACATGATATTTTAGGTCATTCTCTTTCATCAATTGCTTTAAAAGCAGAGCTTGCTAATAAATTAAATCAAGGTGAGCGTTACACACAAGCAAATACTGAAATTGCCCAAGTTGCAGAGCTTGCAAGGCAGCTATTGAGTGATGTGAGAAGTGCTGTCAGTGATTTAAAACAGCTCAATCTTGCGAGTCAAATTTCCCAATTGAAACAAAGGCTAACCGAACAAGGTTTTGAGGCGGATTTTAACGTCAAGTTAAATGTGTTACCTGCAAAAGTAGAAGGTATCGCAAGTCTTATTATTAAGGAAGCTGTTACTAACTTACTACGCCATAGCAGCACCAAGAAATGCATCGTTAGCATAACGCAAAATCAGCAGCAGTTAATAATCAATGTGATTGATCATGCACCATGTAGCTCAATAAAACCTGGAAATGGCTTAAATGGCATTAAAGAACGAGCAGAGCAGCTAGATGGTAAGGCTACATTTACCTGTGAGGATAACTTTAGTTTAAATGTAATGCTGCCTTTAACAGCGAAGGGGTTCTAATGATCAAGGTGTATTTAGTAGAAGATCAGGGGCTTGTGCGCGACGCAATCGCAGCATTATTAAGTCTAGATTTTAATATTGAGGTAATTGGTCAAGCAAGTAATGGGCAAGATGCATTAACAGCCATAAACATGCTAGACAGTAACTCTCTTCCTGATATTATTTTAACCGATATCGAAATGCCTAGCATGAACGGCATCGAACTCAGTGAGCAAATTGCATCAAAATACCCTGCTATAAAAATAGTTATTATGACCACCTTTTCGCGAGCGGGTTATATTAGGCGTTCTTTAAGTGCTGGCGTTAAGGGCTTTATTTTAAAAGAAGCCCCGAGCGATGAATTAATTAGCGCGCTTAAAAAAGTAATGCACGGGCAAAAGGTTATTGATCCTGAGCTTGCTATTAACGCATTAGATGATACTGATCCGCTGACAGATAAAGAACGAAAAGCATTACAACTCGCAAGTGAAGGGTTGAAAACAGCCGATATTGCCGCAAGGTTATACTTAAGCGAGGGCACGGTACGTAATTACTTATCAGACGCTATTGCTAAATTAAATGCCATAAACCGAGTAGATGCAGCGCGTATAGCCAAACAAAAAGGTTGGTTATAACGCCATAATAAGCTGTTTAAAGCAAGTAAAAGCGCTTTCTTAAAAGTTTCATAGCTTTTGCCTGTCTCATTGATCGGTTATGGGTTAAAATAACATCATAACCAATTAACAAGATAGTGAATGTCAAACCAAGATCCTAATCTCAGTCGAGAACAAGAAAAGTACGAAAACCCTGTCCCAAGTCGTGAGTTTATACTTACTCATATAAAAGACCGTGCCAAGCCTGCTAATTTTCATCAATTATGTGAGGAGTTAGCGGTAAACGATGATGAGCGTCAAATTGCTTTTAAGCGTCGTTTACGTGCCATGGAGCGTGATGGTCAACTGTTCTTTAATAAATTTAAATGCTACGCCTTAATTGATGAAGCTGGGCTTGTTAAAGGCAAAGTAATCGGTCACCGTGACGGGTTTGGCTTTTTAGAAGTCGAAGGCGAAAGTAAAGACTGGTTTATTGCCAAGCATCAAATGAGTTCGGTGCTGCATGGCGACATAGTACTGGCTAAAGGCACCAAACGAGGCTCCGGCGGCAAGTGCGATGCGCGTATTATTAAAGTGCTGACTGGCGAGCGAGCACCAATTGTAGGTCGCTATTTTGTTGAGCACGGCATAGCAGTGGTGGTGGCGGAAGATCCACGTATCACCCAAGATATTATTATTTTGCCGGGCAGTGAAAACGGCGCACGTCACAACCAAATGGTACAAGTGCAAATTACCCAAAACCCTAATCGTAATATGAATGCGGTAGGGAAAATCATTGATGTACTGGGTGAGCATTTAGCCCCTGGTATGGAAATTGAAGTGGCACTGCGTAATCACGATATCCCGCATGTATGGCCAGAAGCGGTTGAAAAGCAGGTTGAACACTTAGGTGAGTTTGTCGAAGAAGGTGACAAGCAAAATCGAGTCGATTTACGTGATTTACCATTGGTTACGATTGATGGTGAAGATGCTCGCGATTTTGATGATGCGGTGTATTGTGAGCCTGTTGAATCGGGTGGTTGGCGGTTATGGGTAGCGATTGCTGATGTATCCCATTATGTCGCAATGAATACCCCACTTAATGCCGAGGCAATCGAACGTGGTAACTCAGTGTATTTCCCTGAACAAGTTATTCCTATGCTGCCAAAAGTATTGTCCAATGGCTTGTGTTCATTAAATCCAAAAGTTGACCGTTTATGTATGGTCGCAGAAATGCTGGTATCGGCTGAAGGTAAATTATCAGGCTATCGCTTTTACGAAGCGGTGATGAATTCGCATGCGCGCTTAACCTACACCAAAGTAAACGCTATCTTACAAGGTGATGAGAAGTTACGTACTGAATACGCACCGGTCGTGCCACATTTAACTGATTTACAGCAAATGTATATGGCATTAAAAGCCGCCCGCCAAGAGCGCGGAGCGATTGAGTTTGAAACCCTTGAAACACGCTTTGTATTTAACGCTCAGCGTAAGATTGAATCAATAGTGCCGGTGCTGCGTAATGACGCCCACAAGCTGATTGAAGAATGTATGATTTTAGCCAATGTGTCTGCGGCTAAAATGCTTGAAAAACACGAAGCCAGCGCGCTTTATCGTGTTCATGCTGAACCAGATGGAGAAAAACTGGCTAACTTTAGACAGTTTTTATCAGAGTTGGGTATTGAATCAACACTCAGTGATGAGCCAACACCAAAAGAAATTACCCATGTGTTAGCCAAGCTTGGCGACCGCCCTGATGCTGAACTTATCCAAACTATGCTACTGCGTTCGATGAAGCAGGCAGTATATCAAGCTGAAAACATCGGTCACTTTGGTTTGTCATTAGGTGAATATGCACATTTCACCTCGCCAATTCGTCGTTACCCAGATTTAGTCGTACATCGTGCGATTAAAGGCATTTTGAAAGCCCAAGGTATGGTTACGTCGGGTGCGTATGTTTATAGTGACGAAGAAGTCGCGCAATTGGGCGAGCAGTGTTCGAATACGGAGCGTCGTGCAGATGATGCAACCCGTGAAGTAGCTGATTGGCTGAAATGTGAATACATGCAAGATCATGTGGGCGACGAATTTGAAGGAGTGATCTCATCGGTTACTAACTTTGGTTTGTTTATTCGCTTAGCTGATTTACAAATTGATGGCCTTATCCATGTCACTAATTTAGGCGATGAGTATTTTCAATATGATGGCGCTAAACATTGCTTGATTGGTGAGCATTCTCGTAAAGTTCATCGTTTAGGCGATAAAGTCACGGTTCAGGTTGCATCGGTAAGCTTAGATGAGCGTCGCATCAATTTAACGCTCAGTGGCGATGTTGCACAAGATAGATACGCCCGTCGTCGTGCTGATGCAAAAGGGCATCAGCCGGCAAGTGTTCGTTCGCAGCTAAAACGTGGCAAAATACCAGGTAAAAAAGCTGACGCGAAAGAGTCAGGTGAACTTAGCGGTCGTTCTGATCAGGGAAAACCAAAGCCAAAAAAAAACAGTGCCAGTAGAGGCAAAAAGAAGCCTGCAGGAAAATCAGCGGATGCTGGCACTACAACTACTGCAAAAAAACCAAAGAGAAAGGCCGTGAAAAAGCCGAAAAGACCCGGCAAAAATGCCCGTAAAAGTAAGAGTTCAGGAGCAAGTGATACGTGAGTAATGAATTAATTTTTGGCTTTCACTCTGTTGAAGCAATTTTCGCAAGTGAGCCTGAGCGTTTTATTGAAATTTATGCCCTAAAAGGACGTGATGATAAACGCTTATCTCCAATTATTGAAGAAGCGCGTAAATTTGGTATATCAGTGCAGTTTATGCAGCGCAAAGCCCTTGATAACAAATCAAAGGGTGAGCAGCATCAAGGTATTATTGCAAACGTTATAGCGGCGCCGACTTTCAATGAAAAAGATTTGGATGCAATCATTGCGCGTGAAGAAACGCCATTTTTACTGGTTCTCGATGGCATAACAGATCCGCATAATTTAGGTGCTTGCTTACGTAGTGCTGACGCTGCCGGTGTTCACGCCATTATTGTGCCAAAAGATAAATCAGCAAAACTAAATGGCACAGCACGTAAAGTTGCCTGTGGTGCAGCTGAGACAGTACCGCTGATCCAAGTCACCAATCTTGCCCGTACTTTACGTGAAATTAAAGATGCCGGTGTTTGGGTTGTTGGTACTGCTGGCGAAACCGATGTTCATGTATTTGATGCCAATCTGACCGGGCCTATGGCGATTGTTATGGGCGCTGAAGGCGAAGGTATGCGCCGCTTAACGCGCGAACATTGTGATGTGTTAGTTAAAATCCCAATGGCAGGTACTGTATCAAGTTTAAATGTATCGGTTGCCACAGGTATTTGTTTGTTTGAAG
>NZ_JACJFH010000270.1:0-623 GCF_014164495.1 Pseudoalteromonas sp. SG41-5
TTATTTAACTGTTTTCGTATCGATTCTCCTTTTAAGTTCAACTTAATTGAACCATGAATTAGCCTATCTAAAATGGCGTCAGCATGGGTTGATTCTCCTATCATTTCATGCCAGTTTTCCTGTGGGAGCTGGCTTATAATTATGTGTGATTTATACCCATACCGCGCATCGATTAATTCGAGTAAGTCACCTCGTTGCTGTGCACTCAGTGGTTCAAGCCCCCAGTCGTCTAAAATCAGTAGATCATACTTTATTAACTTCGCCAGTAATTTCCGGTAACTACCATCTGCTTGGGCTAGAAACAGGCTTTCAAGTAGTTCCTTCAATCGAATATAGTAAACACTTTTTCCTTGTAGGCAGTGCTCATGCCCTAAGGCACATGCGAGGTAGGTTTTTCCACAGCCCGTTGCGCCGGTGATTAAGATATTTTGGTGTAAGTTCAGCCAGCTATTTTGGCTTAAGTTACGTATCTGTGCTTTTTCTATATTACGTGCCGGTGAGTAAATCAGTTGATTTAACTGAGCCGGTAAGCGGAATTTAGCGTGTCGCACTAGCCGGTCGATTTTTCTTTGCTCACGCGTATCAATTTCATGAGTGAGCAATAAACTGACGCGCTCTATAAA
>NZ_JACJFH010000271.1:0-619 GCF_014164495.1 Pseudoalteromonas sp. SG41-5
TCACGCCATTGAGCTTGCCCTGAGCCTAGTTCGTGTAATACATGGCCTGTAAACCCAGCAGATGGTGTATTTGAAATCCAAACTTTGATTTCACCTGATTCACCCATACCGACTATTAAATATGGGTAAATATCAGTTTCTACTTCGCCTGTATGGTAACTAAATCGAGGTAACTTATTTGCAAACTTATAACCATTTTTATCTATTGCGACTTCACCATAGTAAATTCTATTTTCTGACTTATCTAACCATTCAACCGCGACTTTTTCTGGGAATACCCTATCATATACTCCAACCATAGCCCCCGCTGTGGCTCTGCAGCAAGACATAGTTCCTGCGGGTACATCCCACTTGTCATCAAACTTAATTAAAGTCACGAATATATCATTACCTTCATCCGTTGAACCCGATACAACCATATAGTCGATTTCACCAGTTGTTGCACAGCCGCCTAGTAATAAAGCAAACAAGCTAATAAGAAGTAATTTTATGATTTTGTCCATAGTCTATATCCATTTATTAATTGTGATTGCCATTGTGTGCTGAGCTCTGCTTGCGCAGGCTGATTATAACAAAGCGCGAGCTGTGGTTTTTAGTGGTGAATTCAGCGTCTTCTTCT
>NZ_JACJFH010000272.1:0-614 GCF_014164495.1 Pseudoalteromonas sp. SG41-5
TATTTATTATGGGAGTGTTATGTGCGCTTTATGGATTTAAGTAAGCCATTGCCCGATGTGCCGGTATATGAACAACACCGACATTTAGATCCAATTACAGCAGAGTTTGATAAAAATAATAATCGTCCTTCAGACTTTTGGGTAGACTTTTCAATTGAACAGCAAATTAAAATTAGGGACGAAATTTTAGAAGATGCTTTTCCATTTGATTGGCTAAAAGGTAAAGCCAATGACGAAATAACGAAACCTTGGCAGCATTGGAAGGCAGAGCCTGATCGCATAGAACAATTAACGTGGAAATATAAAATAAAGCGTTTACTGGTTCAGCTTTTTATCGGCTTTCCGTGAAACGGCTTAAGTTTCAAATTCAATGATACGTTAACAATCAGAAAAGGAATTCAAACTGAGGCACTTTAAAGTGCCAAGGTTGATTAAACAATAAGGATATTAAATGCAAAATAATGACTACCTAGCCGTTGATATCATGCCTAAAAAAACGCGATTTAATCGCTTTTTTTACCCTGAGAGATTAAATAGCCTCAAGGATAAATTCAAAGGCTTATGCTATTTATATAATTTACCTGCAAGAAAGCAAAAAGAAATACAAAAACATC
>NZ_JACJFH010000273.1:0-603 GCF_014164495.1 Pseudoalteromonas sp. SG41-5
CAACAATTAAATAAGGCCTGATATTTTCTTCTACTTCTCCTGTGCTTATCCATGCATAAGCAGGTAAATTTTTAGCTAATTTATAACCATTTTTATTTATTGCCAGTTCACCGTAGTAAATTCTGTTCTCTGACTTATCTAACCACTCAACCGCTACTTTTTCTGGGAATTTTTGATCGTAAACACCAACCATAGCTCCCGCTGTGGCTCGACAACAAGACATAGTTCCTGCGGGTACATCCCACTTGTCATCAAACTTAATTAAAGTCACAAATATATTATTGCCTTCATCTGTTGAACCCGATACAACCATATAGTCGATTTCACCTGTTGTTGCACAGCCGTCTAGTAATACAGCAAACAAGCTAGTAAGAAGTAACTTTAAGATTTTGTCCATAATCTATATCCATTTATTAATTGTAATTGCCATTGCTCACTCTTTTCAGCTTGTTCTGGCTGATTGTAAAAAAGCTCACGTTGTTGGTTTTTAGTGGTGAATTCAGCGTCTTCTTCAGGGCCATGAGCAATCGCATCAATCGTTGCTGAATATTTAACACTGTGGTGGATGTAATCTTTATATAAAGCCTGCCAGGCATCACTTTG
>NZ_JACJFH010000274.1:0-602 GCF_014164495.1 Pseudoalteromonas sp. SG41-5
ATACATTTTTGCGTGCCTGCACAACACATCCACAGACACCATTTAGCTGTTAGTTATGTACTCTCATTCCGCTCGCTTCAACATGGTAACGACCATTGCAACGGCTCTTTAGGTCCGCAGTGGGCTAAAGCACCTATAGGGAGTAAAAAAGGGGATAAAACACGCGTGCAGTTAATGGATGAGCAAGTTGAAAACGCATTTAAAAAACATGGCCCAGATGCTAAGTTGAACATTCAACTTGAGCGCTGCCCGTTAAATAAAAGGTAGACCATAATGATAGAATCCAATGACGAATATTTAGACCTTTTTTTAAGCGAGTTTGGTCAACCAACAACAACTGTACCCGCGACTATCGCTGATATAGAAGCGTATCGAGGGAAACTGCCTGACCAACTACTTGAATACTGGCAAATACTCGGGTTCAGCGGCTTTGCCGATGGTTTATTTTGGCTGACAAATCCTGCGGATTATCAAGATATTCTTGACCGATTTTTAGAAGACACCCCGTTTGAGCAAGATGATATTTATTATGTTATAGCGCGTAATGCCTGGGGCAATTTAAAACTCTACGGTGAGAAAACCGGACATTCTGTGGAAATCAG
>NZ_JACJFH010000275.1:0-586 GCF_014164495.1 Pseudoalteromonas sp. SG41-5
TTTATTTGCTGGTACAAGTATTGTCCAAGTTGTTGGGGGATGTTTTTTATTTCAGGTCGCATGTGCTGTCCTTAGCGTTTTCTATATAAGTTAATTATTGCTCAATGAGTACGACGATAGATTTACCTTGCTCAGCCGCATCTCTAAAGGTTACAAAGTATTTATCTCGAACTAGCTCATAGGCTTCGGGGTTTACTTCATCGTCTCCATCCTTTTCAATTTCAGCAATAATTTGCTGCCCTTCTAAGTTGCTAATATCAAAATTGTATTCTTCCTCCATTATCGCGTATAAATCTTTAACCATATCCGCAGGAAAAAAACCAAAGCTACCGCTGATATCCGCATCGGGTGGGAGTAGTTTGTGAGGATAAAAATTAAAGCTAGCAATCAATAATAAACGGCTATTACCCGCAATGGCGTCCCATAATTGCAACGCAGGCTCAAAGCCACGCAAATTTATTTCAATGCTTTGCCAATGAATGGCTTCTTTTTGAGTTATGTCTAATAACTGTTGGTATTTACTTTCATCATCACCGTCAAGCGAAGTAGGGTATCTATCTTCGTCAATAAGTGATAAGTGAATTAA
>NZ_JACJFH010000276.1:0-576 GCF_014164495.1 Pseudoalteromonas sp. SG41-5
GCGTCAGCATGGGTTGATTCTCCTATCATTTCATGCCAGTTTTCCTGTGGTAGCTGGCTTATAATTATGTGTGATTTATACCCATACCGCGCATCGATTAATTCGAGTAAGTCACCTCGTTGCTGTGCACTCAGTGGTTCAAGCCCCCAGTCGTCTAAGATCAATAGATCATACTTTATTAACTTCGCCAGTAATTTCCGGTAACTACCATCTGCTTGTGCTAGAAACAGGCTTTCGAGTAGTTCTTTTAATCGAATATAGTAAACACTTTTTCCTTGTAGACAGTGCTCATGTCCTAAGGCACACGCAAGGTAGGTTTTTCCACAGCCTGTTGCCCCAGTGATTAAGATATTTTGGTGTAAGTTCAGCCAGCTATTTTGGCTTAAATTACGTATCTGTGCTTTTTCTATATTACGTGTTGGTGAATAAATCAGTTGATTTAACTGAGCCTGTAAGCGGAATTTAGCGTGTCGCACTAGCCGGTCGATTTTTCTTTGCTCACGCGTATCAATTTCATGAGTGAGCAATAAACTGACGCGCTCTATAAAGCTTTGTTCTTGATATAGATTTGGCTGT
>NZ_JACJFH010000277.1:0-558 GCF_014164495.1 Pseudoalteromonas sp. SG41-5
GAAGCGTATCGAGGGAAACTGCCTGACCAGCTACTTGAATACTGGCAAATACTCGGTTTTAGCGGCTTTGCCGATGGTTTATTTTGGCTGACAAATCCAGCGGATTATCAAGACATTCTTGACCGGTTTTTAGAAGACACCCCGTTTGAGCAAGATGATATTTATTATGTTATAGCGCGTAATGCCTGGGGGAAGCTTCAGGTCTACGGCGAGAAAACAGGTGTATCACTTAAAATCAGCCCGCACCTTAACTGGATAACGACAAGCGAAGGAAGTGAGCAAGATATTAAAGCTGGTAAAACTGAGCGGACAATAAAAAATTTTATAGCATTTCAAAGCCCTGAGCGACTTGATATTAAAAACAACCAAAGGAAACCACTTTTCCCTGCGGCATTAAAAAAACATGGCCCACTCAATGCTGATGAAGTGTACAGCTTTGCGCCATTTTTATTTATGGGTGGCGAGAAAAAAATCAAGAATATTGAAAAGTGCGATATTTTTGCCCATTTGAATTTAATTGCCGACATGGGTGATATGGAAATTATTGATATGGCTTCT
>NZ_JACJFH010000278.1:0-550 GCF_014164495.1 Pseudoalteromonas sp. SG41-5
GCCTAAACAAACCAGACAACACACCGTATTGGAAACGACTGATGAAAACCCTTGCAATGCAAATTATTGCGGGTGTTTAAAAGTTATTGCTCTTTAACAATCAGAAAAGGAATTCAAACCTAGGCAGCATAAATGCTGTCTAGGTTTATTGGCACGTTGCTGGCTAACATGGCGACATAATAAACGGTGAAGAAAACAGCCATTTAAATTTGCGTAGGCGCGGCTTTACGCCGCGCAAATTGAACAATAAAAACGACATTCAGTTTGAATAGTTAAGATGGGTGTCATCTTAAATTTCTCTCGTGGTTATAATATTGAAGCAGCTAAAAAGTATGCAGAAATGATACAACGTAGAATGTCACGTTACACAAAGCACAGAGTATTTAAACAAATCCCCCTTAATTCCCCCATATTAGTAGATGCGATATGGATGCTTCAGCCTGCACGAACAGGGTGGCAAGCAGAAATAAATTACAATGCATTCTTGACTGAATTTGGTTTGCAGCCAGGCGACCAGATAGAACTCAAACTAGAAGCCACGGTGTACCCC
>NZ_JACJFH010000279.1:0-532 GCF_014164495.1 Pseudoalteromonas sp. SG41-5
GGGTTTAATAGTATTTATGGCTTACCAATCGAATATTACAAAGCAGGTGAAAAGCCAGGGTTCTTTTCTTGGGGCGATGAGCGCAAGTATAGCCACCGCATTGGCCAAGTCATTAGCCAAGCCATCATTCATTTATAAAGGGTAAATTATAAAAAAGCCAAGTTTTAATAAGTTGAGTTGTAAAAACAATACATAATGAAGTACAGCAAATAAAGGAGTAACAATGAGTAGTAATGATAAAAGCTCAGAGAAATCAAGCGAACTTGATGACTTAATTGATAACCTTATTAGTGATGAGGATCTTGAGCGCTATTTTGCTGAACAAAAAGACGGTTTAACTCATGAAGAACGGGAAAAAATAAAAAGAGAAAACCGTGTTAACGCGATTAACCAGTGGTGCGCTGAAAACCTAAAGTATCCCCAGAATTAGCCTTTATATATCAATGAACTAATAGTATTAAAAAATGTGGGAAGCGAGGGAACATTCATGGTGTTTTGTGATCTTATGAATCGCTTAAAAACAACAGAGCTA